>CAMSTY010000039.1 GCA_947063875.1 uncultured bacterium | reverse complement strand
TTTGCTGTAGTGATCAATGAAGCTTTGATGGGTAAAATAAAAAATATGAAGGATGAAAATAACAATATTGTTATGACCCATGTGACAGGTTATTCCAATGGGAAGACATACCAGGTGGGGGACAGGGTTCCTTATGGGGAAATCCTCGATATGGAGGTGGCTACTGAAGCTTCAGGGGATGACGACAAAGTCATTTATCTGGAAGCTGTCCGTGAAGTTTTAGATGATTTTACGCCCAATAAGGTTATGTATGAAGCTGCACATTCCAATCCCAGGCCAGAACTGAGGACAGAGGCTTACGAAACTTCGGGCGGCATTACCAAGGAAGTACAGTATCAGAATGATGGCAGGACTTGTGTTATCACTTATATCATTCCTGAAAAATACGAAAGAGATACGATTGATATCAATGCAACAGGGGATGTGATGGAGGCATACGAAACCATCCAAAAGAAACGGTTTGGGAATAACGGAACACAGCCAGGTGATGTGCTTGGCCCTGTGTACATTAAGGTTATCAACAACTCACAGAAAAAGTTTTCTTATGTGGAGGGCAGCTTCATTCTCCAGAGTCCCGGTTACAATGGTGAAGGTGCATATCTCCCGGATATCCGTACGTTTGATGGATCGATACCTCCGAAAGCGTCGATTCCGTCACGTGTGAGCAATCAGGCGCTGAAGTACCTGTATGGTGTGGAAAATGACCTGATGCATAGGGATTTGCAGGACGATATACTGGATGAGAAATTGAAAGAAAAAGGATATGAAAAAGGACTGGAAGATCTCCACCAGTATTATTTGGATTATTACAATAGCTTTTATAGCAAAAAATATAATACGGTGTGGAGCAATTTAAGTCAGCTTCCGTATGAACTTCTGGTTGAACGAAACGTAGGGATTTTTGGCGGACACTCCTCGGCGTCAGGGCCGAAAGAGACGAATCCGGAGGTTGCAGGCGCGGGGTATAGCTATATGTATACCCGCCTGATGAGCGTGGTGCCAGGAAATGAAGAAGGCCTGAAAGATTACAATGGGATTTACGCTGTTGGCAATTATATGAAAGGCACCGTTTCCTATGATGAGAATGCGAAGGCAGTATTGGGGGAACTTAAGCCGGGGGCGGATAGCAGATTGAATGGCATGAGCCTTTTCTTTGAAGGAGAAGGGAATGATTTCTATCAAAATACTGTCTGGGGAATCGAGGTTGGTTTCCAGTTAAAGGAAACCCCGGAGGGTCCTGAGAATCCCGAAGACCCGCCGGAAACTCCGCCAACAACCCCGCCAACAACCCCTTCGGGCGGAGGCGGTAATGGGGGCGGTGGCGGAGGTGGCGGACGCACCCCGCGTACTACTACCACGATTGATATGCCGGAAGTTCCGCTGGCAGACCTTCCTGCTGAACCGGTGACGGAGCTGATCGAGGAGCTGGAGGTGCCGCTGATAGCATTGCCGAAGACCGGTGACAGCCGTCATAGCGGAATGCTGCTGATGATGTTTGGGATGGCGGGGATTGGAATGATCCTTTCGGCAGCAGGTTTAAAGAAACGTAACGGAGAATCCGATTGACATGTGCTATAAGGCAGAAACAGAGAAGTAAGGGAAAGATAAAAAGGGCTGTCCTGGACAGGGGGGTCAGTGGCTCATATAGGGCACTGGCTCCCCTGAGCCTTTTGGCAAAAAAGAAAAAGATGGCTGATAACAACCACCTTTCTCTCCGTTACATGTTATAATGTAATTATTTGCTTTTGTTTCCTTTCGGAGCCGCTTCCTTCTTGCCGGTCTTGTCCTTCTTAAACCGCCCCAAAAGTCCTTTCTTTTGGGGAAGAGGGGCGACGGAACCGCCGCGGACGCTCTTGATTTCGGTTATGTAGATGCCGCTGACAACTACTTTGGCCTCTGCCTTGATCGGCAGCAGGGCGAAGACCCGTTCGTCTGCCATCAGGGTCATCACCCTGGGGCCGACTTTGGCTTTGACTACCGGAACCTTGGCCCAGCGCATGTACTTGGGGGTCTGCTCATAGACCATCTTGGGCAGTCCGGCATCCCGAATCTTCAATTTCTTTTTATCGATGACCAGCATGGATACCGTCTGCTTGGCGGCTTCCAGCATGGCCTGCTGCTCGACCTGGCGCTTTTCCAGCTTTCTTCCCAGAAAATACAAGACAGCCAGGATAATCACTGCAATGACCAGGATTACGGTTAATACTTGAAAAATAGTTGTCATCATGGGGAAATACCTCCGCTATACTCTTTAAGTAGCAGGTAAAAACCTGCGCAAACAGTATACCATTTTTTTAAGAATTTTGCAAGAAGAAAAACTTGACACCTTGAAAACATTATGCTATTATGAAATGTGCTCTATTGTGGCATCATGGGCCTTTTGCGCCCTGAAAGCGCCGCAAAATCGATAAAAAAACAGGGGTGAAACGTTAATGGAGAAAAGCAGAATGCGCCCGGTATCGACCGGGAAAAGCGTTAGAATGAGTTTCTCAAGACAAAAGGAAGTTCTTGAGATGCCAAACCTGATTGAGATTCAGAAGGTCTCCTATCAGTGGTTCCTTGATGAAGGCCTGAAAGAAGTGTTTGATGATATCTCTCCAATTTCTGACTTCGCCGGACATTTGAGTCTGGAATTTATGGACTTTACCCTATGCCGGGATAAAGTGAAGTACTCGATCGAAGAATGTAAAGAACGCGACGCCACTTACGCAGCACCGCTAGAGGTGAAAGTAAGACTTTACAATAAGGATAAAGAAGAGATCAATGAGCATGTGATCTTCATGGGTGACCTTCCGCTTATGACCGACACTGGTTCCTTCGTCATCAACGGGGCAGAGCGGGTTATCGTCAGCCAGCTGGTGCGTTCCCCTGGTATTTATTATGGCATTGGCCATGACAAGGTGGGAAAGGAACTCTATACCTGTACCGTGATTCCCAACCGTGGCGCATGGCTGGAGTATGAGACGGATTCCAACGATATATTTTATGTCCGTGTAGACCGTACCCGTAAGGTTCCGGTGACTGTGCTGATTCGTGCACTGGGTTATGGTACCAATGCGGAGATCCTGGAGCTGTTTGGCGAGGAACCGAAGCTTTTGGCCAGCCTTGGCAAGGACACCTCGGACAATTACCAGGATGGCCTGCTGGAATTGTACAAGAAGATCCGGCCGGGTGAGCCGCTCTCTGTGGACAGCGCCGAGAGCCTGCTCAACAGTATGTTCTTTGATCCCAGGCGCTATGACCTGGCGAAGGTCGGCAGATATAAGTTTAATAAGAAGCTGAATTTTAAAAACCGTTTAAAGGGCCACACACTGGCGGAGGACGCCGTGGACACCGAGACCGGAGAGGTGATCGCCGGGGCGGGGGTGGTGTTGGATCAGAAGCAGGCGGAGGCGATTCAGAACGCCGGGATTCCGTTTGTCTATGTCCAGGGGCCGGACCGCAATTACAAGGTTCTCTCCAATATGATGGTGGATCTGGCAAGCTATGTGGAGTTTGACCCGGCAGAAGTGGGAATTACGGAGTTAGTATATTACCCGGTTTTAAAAACTATTCTGGAAGAAGCTGGCGGCGACCAGGAAACCCTGAAGGAACTGGTGCGCAGAAATGCCGGGGAGCTGATTCCCAAGCATATCACCAAGGAAGATATCATTGCCTCCATTAACTATAATATGCACCTGGAGGGCGGTATCGGAACTTCCGACGATATTGACCATCTGGGCAACCGGCGGATTCGTGCCGTGGGCGAGCTGCTGCAGAATCAGTACCGGATCGGCTTATCGCGTATGGAGCGCGTGGTGCGGGAGCGCATGACCACGCAGGATATGGATGGCATTACCCCGCAGTCTTTGATTAATATTAAGCCGGTGACGGCGGCAGTGAAGGAATTCTTCGGAAGTTCCCAGCTGTCTCAGTTTATGGACCAGAACAATCCGCTGGCAGAACTGACGCACAAGAGGCGTCTCTCGGCCCTGGGCCCGGGCGGACTTTCCAGGGAACGTGCCGGATTTGAAGTCCGGGACGTACATTATACCCATTATGGGCGGATGTGCCCGATCGAGACCCCTGAGGGCCCGAATATCGGATTGATCAACTCTCTGGCTACGTATGCCAGGGTGAATCAGTATGGGTTTATTGAGGCCCCTTATCGGGTGGTGGATAAGACGGACCGGATGAATCCGGTGGTTACCGACGAGGTGATTTACCTGACAGCCGATGAAGAGGACAACTTTATCGTGGCGCAGGCGAACGAACCGTTGGATGAGGAAGGCCATTTTATAAGGAATAATGTATCCGGCCGTTTCCGGGAGGAGACTTCTTCTTTCCAGAAGAGTTCGATTGATTTGATGGACGTTTCCCCGAAGATGGTGTTTTCAGTGGCTACCTCCATGATCCCATTCCTGGAGAACGACGACGCCAACCGTGCGCTGATGGGTTCCAACATGCAGCGTCAGGCGGTGCCGCTTCTGACAACGGAGACTCCGGTGGTAGGCACCGGGATAGAAGCGAAGGCGGCGGTGGACTCGGGCGTCTGTGTGCTGGCCAACCATGCCGGCGTAGTGGAGCGGTCTGCCAGCAACGAGATCGTTATCCGCAGGGACGATAATGGAAACCGTGAGATATACCATTTGACCAAGTTTAAGAGAAGCAACCAGTCCAACTGCTACAATCAGAAGCCGATCGTCTACAAGGGAGACCATGTGGCGGCCGGGGATGTGATTGCCGACGGCCCGTCCACGCAGAACGGCGAGATCGCTTTGGGAAAGAATCCGCTGATTGGATTTATGACCTGGGAAGGCTATAACTATGAGGATGCCGTACTGCTTTCCGAACGTCTGGTGCAGGAGGATGTCTATACTTCGGTTCATATCGAGGAGTATGAGGCGGAGGCCCGTGATACGAAGCTGGGGCCGGAAGAGATTACCCGCGATGTGCCGGGGGTAGGCGACGACGCGCTCAAAGATCTGGATGAAAGAGGGATTATCCGCATCGGTGCGGAGGTCCGCGCCGGAGACATCCTGGTTGGAAAGGTAACTCCGAAAGGGGAGACGGAACTGACGGCGGAAGAGCGTCTGCTGCGTGCGATTTTTGGCGAGAAGGCCAGAGAAGTGCGGGATACCTCCCTGAAGGTTCCCCATGGCGCATACGGTATTATTGTGGATGCCAAGGTATTTACCCGAGAGAACGGGGATGAACTGTCTCCTGGCGTTAATGAGACGGTCCGCATCTACATTGCCCAGAAACGTAAGATTTCCGTAGGTGATAAGATGGCAGGAAGACATGGGAACAAGGGTGTGGTTTCCCGTGTGCTTCCGGTAGAGGATATGCCGTTTCTGCCAAACGGGCGTCCGCTGGATATCGTGCTGAATCCGCTGGGCGTGCCGTCCCGTATGAATATCGGGCAGGTTCTGGAGATACACTTAAGCCTTGCCGCAAAGGCACTGGGTTTTAATATCGCCACTCCGGTGTTTGACGGAGCGGACGAGGTAGATATTATGGATACCTTGGACGTGGCGAACGATTATGTAAACACCTCCTGGGAGGAGTTTGAGGAAAAATATAAAGACACCATTAAACCGGAAGTGATGGAGTACCTGGGCAGCCATCTGGAACACAGGGAATTGTGGAAAGGGGTAAAGATCAACCGTGATGGCAAAGTGCGTCTGCGTGACGGCCGTACGGGGGAATATTTTGACAGTCCGGTCACGATTGGGCACATGCATTATCTGAAGCTTCATCATCTGGTTGATGATAAGATCCATGCCCGTTCCACCGGCCCGTACTCGCTGGTGACGCAGCAGCCTCTGGGCGGTAAGGCGCAGTTCGGCGGACAGCGTTTTGGCGAGATGGAGGTGTGGGCGCTGGAGGCATACGGCGCGTCTTATACGCTGCAGGAGATTCTGACTGTCAAGTCGGATGACGTAGTAGGGCGTGTGAAAACCTATGAAGCCATTATCAAGGGCGAGAATATTCCGGAATCCGGGATTCCCGAGTCTTTCAAGGTGTTGCTGAAAGAATTGCAGTCGCTTTGCCTGGATGTGCGGGTGCTGCGTGACGATAACACCGAAGTGGAGATTGGCGAGAATATTGATTACAGCGACACGGACCTGCGTTCCATCATTGAGGGTGACCGGAATTTCCGTCAGGAGGAATCCTATGAGAATTATGGTTATCAGCAGCAGGAATTCTCCGGCGGGGAACTGGTGAATATAGATGCCGATGAGAACCCGGATGGCGACGACAGCGATTATGATGATTATGTAGATGACTCCGATTTTGACGAGTCTTCCGATGAAGAGTAACAGATAGAAAGGAGTATCGCTCATGCCAGAGACAAATGAAACTTATCAGCCGTTGACATTTGATGCCATCAAGATCGGGCTGGCTTCTCCGGAAAAGATTTTGGAGTGGTCCCACGGCGAAGTGAAAAAGCCGGAGACCATCAATTACCGGACTCTGAAGCCGGAGCGGGACGGTTTGTTCTGCGAGAGGATTTTCGGCCCCAGTAAGGACTGGGAGTGCCATTGCGGCAAATACAAGAAGATCCGTTACAAAGGCGTAATCTGCGACCGCTGCGGCGTAGAAGTAACCAAGGCCAGTGTCCGCAGAGAGCGCATTGGCCATATCGACCTGGCAGCTCCCGTGTCTCATATCTGGTATTTTAAGGGGATTCCCAGCCGGATGGGATTGATTCTGGATATCTCGCCGAGAGTGTTGGAGAAGGTGCTGTATTTTGCATCTTATATCGTATTGGATAAAGGACAGACCAGCCTGCAGTATAAGCAGGTCCTCTCGGAAAAGGAATATCGGGAGGAACTGGATAAATGGGGTTATGGCGCATTCCGCGTGGGGATGGGAGCGGAAGCGGTTCTGGAGCTGCTGCAGGCCATTGACCTGGAGAAGGAGTCTGAGGCGCTGCGCAAGGAACTGCGGGATTCCAGCGGCCAGAAGCGCGTCCGCATTATTAAAAGGCTGGAGGTTGTGGAGGCGTTCCGCAATTCCGGCAACAAGCCCGAGTGGATGATCATGACGGTGATCCCGGTGATTCCGCCGGATATCCGGCCGATGGTACAGCTGGACGGCGGCCGTTTTGCCACTTCAGACCTGAATGATTTGTATCGGAGAATCATCAACCGCAACAACCGTCTGGCAAGGCTTCTGGAACTGGGGGCGCCGGATATCATCGTCCGCAACGAGAAGAGGATGCTGCAGGAGGCGGTGGATGCCCTGATTGACAATGGCAGAAGAGGCCGGCCGGTGACCGGTCCTGGCAACCGTGCGCTTAAGTCGATTTCCGACATGCTGAAAGGAAAACAGGGACGTTTCCGCCAGAACCTGCTGGGCAAGCGTGTGGACTACTCCGGCCGTTCGGTTATCGTGGTAGGTCCGGAACTGAAGATCTATCAGTGCGGCCTGCCCAAAGAGATGGCGATTGAGCTGTTCAAACCCTTTGTAATGAAGGAACTGGTGCAGAACGGCACAGCCCATAATATTAAGAGTGCGAAAAAGATGGTAGAACGTCTGCAGTCTGAGGTGTGGGATGTATTAGAGGAAGTCATCAAGGAGCATCCGGTGATGCTGAATCGTGCGCCTACCCTGCACAGGCTGGGAATTCAGGCCTTTGAACCGATCCTGGTGGAAGGTAAGGCGATCAAGCTTCATCCGCTGGTTTGTACGGCTTTCAATGCGGACTTTGATGGAGACCAGATGGCGGTTCATCTGCCGCTTTCCGTAGAAGCGCAGGCCGAGTGCCGTTTCCTGCTTTTGTCTCCGAACAATCTGCTGAAGCCTTCTGACGGCGGACTGGTGGCTGTCCCGTCTCAGGATATGGTGCTGGGCATCTATTACCTGACTCAGGAACGGCCTGGCAGCAAGGGAGAGGGGAAGATCTTCAAGAATGTAAATGAGGCGATTCTTGCCTATGAGAACGGGGTTGTGACTCTGCATTCGCGTATTAAGGCAAGAATGGAGCGGACGATGGAGGACGGTACCGTGAAGAGCGGGATCGTGGAATCCACCATGGGACGTTTTATTTTCAATGAGATTATTCCCCAGGATTTGGGATTTGTGGACCGGAGCCAGGAGGAAAACCTGCTGAAGCTGGAGGTGGATTTCCACGTGGGCAAGAAGCAGCTGAAGCAGATCCTGGAGAAGGTGTTTAATGTACATGGGGCCACGCGGGCTGCCGTGACATTGGATGATATCAAGGCAATCGGATACAAATATTCTACTCGGGCGGCGATGACGGTATCAATTTCGGATATGACGGTTCCGGCGTCGAAGCCGAAGCTGATTGCAGATGCACAGGCGACGGTAGACCAGATTGCCAAGAACTACCGCCGTGGCCTGATTACGGAGGAAGAACGTTATAAAGAGGTTATTGAGACCTGGAAGAACACGGATGACCAGCTGACGCATGATCTGCTCAGCGGTTTGGACAAATACAATAATATTTATATGATGGCGGATTCCGGAGCCCGTGGTTCGGATAAGCAGATCAAGCAGCTTGCCGGAATGCGCGGACTGATGGCGGATACCACCGGCCATACGATTGAACTGCCGATTAAGTCTAATTTCCGTGAGGGGCTGGACGTACTGGAGTATTTTATTTCTGCTCACGGTGCAAGAAAGGGACTTTCGGATACAGCGCTTCGTACAGCGGACTCAGGATATCTGACCCGTCGTCTGGTAGATGTATCTCAGGATATGATTGTCCGCGAGGTGGACTGCTGTGCCGGCAAGGAGATTCCGTTTATGGAGATCAGGGCCTTTACCGACGGCGATGAGACCATTGAGGGCCTTCAGGAGAGAATTACCGGACGATATATCGCAGAGACAATCACAGATCCGGATACCGGTGAAGTGGTGGCGAAGGCAAATCATATGTGTACGCCGAAGCGGGCGGCTGCCGTAATGGAGGTGCTGAGAAAGCTGGGGCGTGATTCGGTGAAGATCCGGACAGTCCTTACCTGTAAGTCCCATGTAGGTGTTTGTGCCAAATGTTACGGAGCCAATATGGCAACCGGACAGCCGGTTCAGGTAGGAGAGGCGGTCGGCATCATTGCCGCACAGTCGATCGGTGAGCCGGGAACGCAGCTTACCATGCGTACGTTCCATACGGGCGGTGTGGCAGGCGGCGATATCACACAGGGTCTTCCCCGTGTGGAAGAGCTGTTTGAGGCCAGAAAACCGAAAGGCCTGGCAATTATCTCTGAATTCGGCGGCGTGGTAACCATCAAGGATACCAAGAAAAAGCGCGAGATTGTAGTGACAGATACCGAGACAGGGAATTCCAAGACTTATCTGATTCCTTATGGCTCGCGGATAAAAGTTCAGGACGAACAGGCGATTGAGGCAGGCGATGAACTGACAGAGGGAAGCGTGAATCCTCATGATATCCTGAAGATCAAAGGCGTCCGTGCAGTGCAGGATTACATGATCCGTGAGGTGCAGCGGGTATACCGTCTTCAGGGCGTGGAGATCAATGACAAGCACGTGGAAATGATCGTTCATCAGATGCTGAAGAAAATCAAGATCGAGGAGAGCGGTGACAGCGATGTGCTGCCAGGCACCTCCATGGATGTACTGGATTTCAATGAGATGAATGAGGCGTTGATCGCAGACGGAAAGATCCCGGCAGAGGGGAAACAGGTGATGCTGGGCATTACCAAGGCTTCCCTGGCCACGGATTCATTCCTGTCGGCAGCATCTTTCCAGGAAACCACCAAGGTTCTGACAGAAGCGGCAATCAATGGCAAGGTTGATCATCTGATTGGACTGAAAGAGAACGTGCTGATCGGTAAATTGATCCCTGCCGGTACAGGCATGAAGCGATATCGCTCGGTGAAACTGGATACAGATTTTGCCATGGATGACGAGATCGTGGTTGGAGATGATGAGGAAGAAGTATTCCTGACAGGTGAGAAAGAAGAGATGATGGAAGAGGCTCCGGAGGTGTTTGATATCGACGACAATGAGGAGCCAGAAGACATCGCGGATTCGGAAGACTCGGAAGATGAGGAAGCGAGTATGCCTGGGGAAGGTTTGGAGATGGAACTTCCTGAGGAATAAATGCAGATACTCTGTAGGAACAGAGAGGTCCCTGTGGCGAAAAACTGCGGGGGCTTCTCGCTGCATTACAAGGAATAACAGCTGATACATACAGGGAATGGTAAAGGGGAACGCCTATGATACAGAAAGCGGCAAGATTTGCTATAAAGGCACATGAGGGTATGGTGCGTAAAGGCGGTGAGATGCCTTATATTTATCATCCGTTAGAGGTAGCTTTGCTGGTTGCACGGATGACTAAGGACGAGGAAGTGATTGCGGCGGCATATCTTCATGATGTATTAGAGGATACGGCCGTGACAGAGCAGGAGTTAGAGCAGGCCTTTGGCAGACGGGTTCTGGAATTGGTACAGGCGGAGACTGAGGACAAGTCTTTGACCTGGGAGGAACGGAAGACGCATACGATTCGCCATTTGGGGGAGGCAACTCGCGAGGTAAAGATTCTGACTCTGGCAGATAAGCTGAGCAATCTTCGCGCTACGGCACGAGATTATCTGTTTATGGGAGACGAAATCTGGAAAAGATTTAATGAAAAAAGGCGGGAGAGCCACAAGTGGTATGCCAAAGGGATTTTGGACGGATTGCAGGATATGGAAGAGTACCAGGAGTATCGGGAATATAAAGAATTGTATCAGTTTGTTTTTGGGACTTGAAAATTCAAGTCCCTTTTTGTATAATAAATACATCCTGCCGGATCTCGGCGGGATTCTGCGAAGCTGGTCAGTTCTTGGCTGGCGATTCCAAGCTTAACAAGGATGAATGACAAAGGAGGATTTTTATTTGGCGAAAAGAAAAAGCAGAAAAGATAATGCCGGACAGCGTAATCGGACATGGCAGATGCTTTTGTGGTGCGGCGTGATTCTGATTCAGATGACAGCGCTTGCAAAGATGGACGTGCATGCGATGGGAATACAGTCGGAAAAGGAGGGCGAAGGGGAAGAGCCATCCCAGGAACTTACCGTATGGTCCGATTATTTTCGGAAATCGGAAGATTGCCCGATGCCAGAAAAAGACTATGTGACAGAGGAGGGAATCCGATACCGGCTCGAGAGCTGGGAGACGGAGAAGACCGTGGTTCCGGCCAGACATTATCCGGTGGAGCAGGAGGAATTCGTCTGCCGGCAGGAGGGGATTGCAAGGATTCCGGAATATTTGGCGGTGACTGTGGAAGAACGAGGACAGCAGTATGAGGTTGTCTGCGACTTGTCGGAGCAGACTATGACAAAAGAAGAGTGGCAGGATGGATTTTGCTTTCCGGTGACTTTTCACGGGTATTATGCCGATTCCTACTGGCTGGGGGACCAGCTGGTTTACAGGGAGGGGGAGACTCCCAAGCTGGAGGGCTATGAGGAATTGCTGCTGCAGGAAATCGGTGTATCGCCAAAGGAGTATCGAATCACCGATATTCAATGGAACGGAGATCCCTATGAGGATGAGACGGGGGAGTTTTGCCGCGACGCAATGGCCGTGGGACAGAAAATGGTACGGGATTACCGGCTGATATACCGGGGGATGGCAGAATTACCTTCCTATGAAGTATTTCGGACGGCTGCCGTCTATAGATGGGACAGTCAGAGGGAGGAGATTGACGAGGGGCAGGAACAGGTACAGCTTCCAAAGGCAGTACGGATAGAGGAAGAAAAGGCAGCAGCGGCCTCTTTATCCGAGGGGCAGACTCTCTGGGAAAAAATAACACGTATTTTGCTGGTGACGATTGCGATCGGGGCAGCGCTTTTCTTCGGAGGCTTATTTTTGCTGGGGATTTTGTGGCTGATTCGTTCCATAAAGCCGTATAGTGCAGCAAAGGATAAAAGACGTAAGGAATCCCATTGTATTTTCAGGGGTAATACGATAAGATATAGAAGGAACAAAGACGGCACAGGAGACTAAAACAAAAAAGGAGGAAAAACATGCTTTTTATAGAGTATCCCAAATGCAGTACTTGTCAGAAAGCGAAGAAATGGCTGGATGCCCATAAACTCACGTACGAGGATCGGCATATTGTAGAGAAGAACCCCACGGCGGAGGAACTGAAGGAATGGATCAGACGTTCCGGCCTCGAAATCAAACGCTTTTTTAACACCAGCGGAATGAAGTATAAGGAGCTGGGACTGAAGGACAAGCTTCCTTCCCTGTCGGAAGAAGAGAAAATCGCCCTTCTGGCAGGTGACGGAATGCTGGTGAAACGTCCTTTGGTAATCACAGAGAACCAGGTATTGGTAGGGTTTAAGGAAAAGGAGTGGGAGGAGCTGCTGTAATGGAGGCTTTTGAGTATGTGATAGAGCAGATTGACGGAGACTATGCAAAACTTCGCAGGACGGACGAACCGTCAGAAGAGTTAAAGCTAGTGGCCCGCGCACTGCTGCCGGAGGATATTGCAGAAGGGACGAAGCTGCGGTATGAAATGTTTGAGTACAGTATTTTGGAAGCTTGAACTATTGATTTCTGCAGGCGATAAGCCAGGTGTCTGGGCAGACACCCGGCTTGCAGCAACGTTTTACTGAAATGATTCTTTCAGGGTCCTGGCAGCCTGGATGACAATGGTAGGAAGAAGCGCGAAGATAATAATGGTTGTCAGCTGGAACAGACTTAAATCAGCCACTGCGAACAGAACCTGAAGTCCAGGGAAGAATAACACGGCGGCCAGCAGGACGACGCCTGTCTCAAAAGCCATAACACTCCATAGATTTCCCGAGAACCCCAGGCGGATGACAGAGTGTTCGCTGCGGCAGTTAAAACCGTGAAAAAGCCGCGCCAGGGTTAAGGTGGCGAAAGCCATGGTACTGGCAGTCCCGGCGCCGCCGGTTTCCATTCCCAGATGGAAGGCGATCATGGTACCCGCAGCAATCAGTCCGCCCTGAAGCAGTATGCTGGCGAGAAAACGGCGGGTGAGGATACCCTCCCCGGGCGATCGGGGAGGCTGATCTAACAGCCCTTCTTCCTGTGGTTCCATGCCGATGGCGATAGCTGGCAGGGAGTCTGTCAGCAGGTTGATAAAAAGAAGGTGAACCGGGGCGAAAGGCATGGGGAGAGCCAGAAGGGAAGTGTAGAGTACGCTGAAAATCCCTGCCATATTGCCGGACAGAAGAAACTGGATGGCATGGCGGATGTTGCGATATACATTCCTTCCGTTGGCCACTGCCCGTATAATGGTGGCAAAATTGTCATCTGTAAGAATCATGGAAGCGGCGTCCTTGGAGACCTCAGTGCCGGTGATTCCCATGGCAATGCCGATATCTGCTTTTTTAAGGGCAGGGGCGTCGTTGACGCCATCGCCGGTCATGGCTACAATATTGCCGTGGCTTTGCCATGCGTTTACAATGCGGATTTTATGCTCCGGAGAGACTCGGGCGTAGACGGAGATCCGTTTCAGATTATCCTGCAGCTGCCCCTCATCCATAGCATCCAGCTGCGAGCCGGTGATGGCAAGGTCTCCTTCTTCAAAAAGTCCGATTCGGCGTGCGATGGCTACGGCAGTGATCTTATGGTCGCCGGTAATCATAACCGGGCGGATACCTGCCCGGCGTGCGCTTAGAACAGCAGTCCGGGATTCCATCCGGGGCGGGTCCATCATGGCTGCCATGCCAAGGAATATGTAGTTCTCTTCCAGGGAGAGATCGTATTCTGCGGCGTTTTCTGTTTCCCGGTAGGCCATGGCAAGAATTCTTAAACCCTGGGAAGACCAGTTCTGGTTCTGCTCCAAAATCTGCTGACGCAAGATTCCGGTCAGCGGGCGGATGCCTGCTCCGGTAAGAACCTGGGTGGAACGTTCCAACAGTACGTCAGGTGCGCCTTTGGTAAAAAGGAGGATTCTGTCGTCAATCCTGTGGAGGGTGCTCATAAGCTTCCGGCCGGAGTCAAAGGGAAGTTCTCCCAGGCGGGGGAATTCCTGGCGCAGCCTGGAAATGTCGATATTTATGGTTCTGCCCATTTCCAGCAACGCGGTCTCGGTGGGGTCTCCCAGACAGCCGTTGTCGATAACGGCATCGTTTGCAAGCAGGGCGGCATAGAGGAAATATCGGTGTACCGGGTGGCAGGGATTTAAATGAAAAACGGAGGTCAGCCGGCTGTTGGTGTAAATTTCCTGAACACTCATTCTGTTCTGGGTCAGAGTGCCGGTCTTGTCGGAACAGATAACAGACACGCAGCCCAGGCTTTCCACTGCTTTCAGATCTTTAATAATAGCATGTTCTTTGGCCATGCGCTGGGTTCCCATGGCTTGGACGATGGTAACGATGGAACCAAGCGCTTCCGGGATGGCAGCCACGGCGAGAGCCACGGCAAACATCAGAGATTCCAGGACCGGAGTACCCCGGAACAGTCCCAGGACAAATACCAGGACGCAGATCAGCATAATGCCGGCGGCCAGACGGCTGCTGAACTGGTCTAAACTGACCTGCAAAGGTGTCTTTTTTTCTTCGGCAGCATTCATCATAGCGGCAATTTTTCCGATTTCCGTATCCATGCCTGTGGCAGTTGCCACAGCCTTTCCCCGTCCTCCGGTGATCAGAGAGCCGGAAAATATCATATTGGTCTGATCGGCAAGAGGAAGCTGATCTTTAGCCAGTACGTCGGCCTTTTTTTCCACATGGTCGGATTCTCCCGTGAGAGAACTTTCATTGACCATCAGATTATGGCATTCCAGAAGGCGGCCGTCGGCCACAGCCAGGTCTCCTGCCTCCAGAAGCATAATGTCTCCCGGCACTACCTGGGAGGAGGGAATCTCCACGGGCCGTCCGTCCCGGAGGATTTTTGCCGAAGGGGAGGACAGGGCTTTCAGGCTGTCCAGGGATTTCTGCGCCTTCTGGTGCTGAACGGTGCCTAAAACAGCATTTAAGGTAATCACGGCAAAGATTACAAGGGTGCTTTCTGCGTTGCCGGAGACCATGGAGATGACAGCGGCGATAATCAGGATGACGACCAGAAGATCTTGAAATTGTGCCAGGAAAACCTGCCAGGCTTTCTGCCGTGCCTGTTCTTTGAGTGTATTTTCCCCTACCCGGGTCAGAATCGTTTGTGCCATCTGGCTGCTGAGTCCGCTTTCCGGTACCTGCATTTGTTTCAGAATCAGTTCTTTCGGAACCTGGTACCAATTGTCCATAAGTAGTCTCCTCTCCCTGCAAGAGCAGATGCGCACAGGATCGCTTTATCTTAAAGATATGAGATTTTTGCCTTTGTCATGCGGGAAGAGGAAAAAAAGATCCGACAAAACATGCCGATGACATGTCTTGCCGGATTTGATAAATGTTTTGATAAACATTTTAGAAAAGAATGTTTCGTTTAAAAATTTTTGTTTTTCTAAAAATCAAAAGATAATCAGCGGACTCTCTCCGGGAAACCGACTTTTTTCTGTACCTTGCGCAGAGTCTTGTTGGAGAAGTACTGCGCCTTCTCGGCGTTGTTCTTGATGACACTGTCCAGATAATCTTTATTCTTGTTCAGATCAGCGAAGCGGTCCTGTAGTGGTTTCAGCACGCTTACCACGGACTCGCCCACGGCAGTTTTGAAGTTTCCGTAACCCTTGCCGTCAAATTCTTTCTCTGTCTCGGCCGGGGTCTTGCCGGTGCAGGCGCAGTAAATGTCGATCAGGTTGTGGATACCCGGCTGCTCATCGCAGTAGCGGACGCAGGCCTCGGAGTCTGTGACAGCACGTTTGAACTTGCGCATGATCGTGTCCGGATCATCCATCAGATAGATGCTCGCGTTGGGGTTCTCATCCGACTTGGACATCTTCCTGGCGGGGTCCTGGAGACTCATGATCTTGGCGCCCACCTTACCGATGTAGGCTTCCGGAATGGTGAACACATCGCCGTAGATAGCATTAAACCGTTGGGCAACGTTGCGGGTAATCTCTAAATGCTGCATCTGATCGATGCCTACCGGCACCACATCAGATTGGTAAAGCAGAATATCTGCCGCCATCAGCACCGGATAAGTAAACAGGCCCGCGTTAATGTTATCAGCATGTTTGGAGGCCTTGTCCTTGAACTGGGTCATCCGGTTCAATTCGCCCATATAGGTGAAGCAGTTGAGAATCCATGCCAGTTCCGCGTGTCCGGTTACATGGGACTGATAATAGATACAGTTTTTCTCCGGGTCCAGGCCTGCCGCGATATATAAGGTGAGCAAAGTACGTGCCCGTCTGCGCAACTCTGCCGGGTCCTGCCGGATGGTGATGGAATGCATGTCCACGACTCCGTAAAAAGTCTCATATTCGTCTGCAATGCTGACCCAGTTTTTGAGGGCGCCCAGATAATTGCCCAGAGTCAGGTTGCCAGTTGCCTGCATACCGCTGAATAATACTTTTTTTCCGTCTAACATGATTAATTGATCTCCTTTTTCGATGAGATAAGTTTAGCACCGGGGTTAGAAAATGTCAACTAAGACAGTTCTCTCCCGCATTTAGGGCAAAACTGGTAATCTTCCTCCGTTTCAAATCCGCAGCTGCTGCAGCGTTTCCTGCGGCAGCCGGACTGAAAATCCGCAGGGATAATATTTTCCGGCAGCGAGGTAACCTGGCCTCGTTCGATCTGCCGGCCCAGTTCGGAATCAATGGCTATGATTTTGTCGCAGCAGCTGGTCCGGACACAATACTGGCGGCCCCATTTGAAAATGGGGATGAAGAAAAGGCTGAGACAGGAATAGATCATATAAACTTCCAGATGTCCGTATTTTCCGCAGCTTCTGCAGATAATAAGCTGATCGAAATCCAGCTTCTTTTTTCCCTGGCTGATTCCCATAATAAAAAACATGTTTGCCTTCCCCCCCTGATTGTCATGGCACAAATCGATAGCCAAGTCCCCGTACTGTCACAATATGTGTCGGTTTCTGGCGGTCGTCTTCGATCTTTCCCCGAAGCCGGTTGATATAGACCATGATCGCGTTATCATCTACCGCCACATCGGTGCCCCAGACTTTTTCGTAGATCATATCTTTTGTGTAGACCTGGCCGGGATGCTGCAGAAACAGAAGAAAAAGAGACGCTTCCCGGGCAGAGAGGATCAGTTCTTCTTTGTTCTTATAAAAACGCATGGCGCCGTAGTCATAGGAAAAGGGGCCGCATTCCAGCATGGCCGGTTTGTCCAGAATCATATCCCGGTTGCGGCGGATCAGCGCTTTGACCTTGGCTCCCAGAACTACGGGACGAAACGGTTTTGTGATATAGTCGTCAGCGCCTACGGAGAGGCCATATAGAGAATCATAATCTTCATTCCGGCCGCTGACAATCATGACCGGAGTCTTGATGCCCTGGCTGCGAAGGCGTTTGATGACCTCAAATCCTTCCATATCGCCCAACATGATATCCATGAGAATCAGGTCATAGGCATTTTCGGAGAGCAGGCGCAGCGCGGCCGCGCCGCTGCCTGCAGTGGCGGTCTCCATTTCGTTACTATGCATGACTTTCTCCAATAGCTTGCGGATCGCCGGGTCGTCATCTACGATCAGAATTTTATCTGCCATGGCAAGGCTCCTTCCGGATTCTGGTTTCGGAAAAATTTTGTAAAATTGCCGGGTAATGTTGAAAATATTATAGTATTAAGGTAATCTTTAGTCAAGAGTGTCTGAAGAAGAGAGTCGGAAAGAAAGGGTTGCCGGGGATGGATTGGAAAAAGAGAGAAGAGACTGAGAAAATAACGGCAGAAGGAAAAAAAGAAGGTAAAGACAATAAAGGGGAAGAAAAGAGCAGAAAAGAACGAAGTCCGGCATGGCACGCAGGAAGAATCCTGGTGCCGGTGCTGGGGATGGCGCTGGGAATTGCTGTGTGCGTCGGTATCGGAATCTGGAATGATTACAGGGATGCGATTATTGACACCCAGAAACAGCAGATGCTGCTTACCGTGCAGAGCCTGGGGGAGAGTATGGAGGTGTTTATCCGGGAGTACGAGGAGGATCTGGACGGACTGCGCCAAATGAGCAGAGAGGGGCAGGAAGGCTTTTCGGCAGGCAAGGATTATGTGGATACTCACAAGACCTTTGTGGATGATGTGATGGTTGAGGATGAGGCAGGAGAAATCCTCAGAAGCACAAAAAATGTAAAAATCCAGCAGGTTTGTTCCGTCAGCCGGATTGACCGGCAGAAAAGTCTGCGGCTGGCGAAGATGGAAAATGGAAAAATGTGTCTGGTCCTGCGGATGGAGATCCCTGAGGAAGGGGCAATTTCCATTGTCCTCAACCTGGAACAGTATTATTATACCCTGGTAAGAGGGTTGAAGGTCGGAAGCAGCGGTTATATGGTGCTAAAGGATGCGGACGGGATTATCCTGATGCACCCGGAACGGGCCCAGTGGGGGATCGAGGTGATCGAGGGCCGGATGGAAATGTATGAGGACCGGAACCTGGATCTGGAGAGCCTGAGGGAGATGACGGATCATCAGAAGGAGGGACGCGAGGGCGTAGACGAATACTATTCCTACTGGTGGCTCGAGGAGGGTTATCCAAGAGTGCGCAAGATCAGCGCATACTGTCCGGTGCGGATCGGGGAGGATTTCCTGATTTTGAGCGCGGTGATGGATTACGATGATATTTACATTCCGGTGGCAGAAGGAGTGCTCCGGCTGGCGGCTTTGTTTCTGGTGTTTTTCATGATTATGGTTGCCATGGCCTGGTATATCGGCCATATGCTTCTGCAGAAACAGAAAGATACGGAACAGATCGCTTATCTGACGGAATTAAACCGGCTGCTGGAGGAGATGCACCGCAGCGAGGAAACCATCGCCCATCAGCAGCGGCTGCAGATTATGGGAACCATGACAGGCGGGATTGCTCATGAATTTAACAATCTTTTGACTCCGATTATGGGATATGCAGACTTGCTTTTGATGGATCTGGATGAGGATTCGGAGCAGTATGACAGCGTCATGGAGATCTATGAGGCATCAAGGAAGGCGAAAGAGATTATTCAGCAGATCTCTTCTTTGAGCCGGAAAAATATGGAAACGGCATATAAGAATATGAATGGGAAAAGGATGCTTACCCGGGCGCTGAAGATGGTACGTTCCGTTTGCCCGGCCAATATCTGCCTGACGGAAGATATTGGTCTGGATGACGAGTGTATTTTGTGCAATGAGACACAGATGAACCAGGTAATCCTAAATATCTGCGTCAATGCCATTCATGCGATCAACCATCAGGATGGCAGTATCGGCGTCAGAGCCTGGGTGGCAAAAAGAGAGGAACTGGACGGCTTGGAATTTGCCAGCCAATATTTGCCGCCGGCTTCGGAAAACTGGAACCGTTATATTGGTATTGAGATCCGGGATGATGGATGCGGGATGAGCAGAGAGGTTATGAATCAGATTTTTGATCCCTTCTTTACCACCAAAAAGGGAGGAAAGGGGACCGGCCTGGGCCTGGCACTGGTGGAGCAGATCATCAGTTCTCACAAGGGGGGAATCCTGGTGGAAAGCGAACCTGGAAAGGGGAGTGCCTTTTTCCTTTATCTGCCGGTGAATGAGCAGGGGGCCGAGGACGCACGGCCTGCGGCTTGGGGGGACAAGGCGAAGGATGGGGATGGAAAGGAAGGGGCGGGAGAGAGCGTCCGCTTGCTGATTGTGGATGATAATCCCAAAGTTCTGCGCCTGCTGGAGAAGGATGCGGCGAAGCTGAAGATTTCCCTGGAATGCAGGCTGAATTTTGAGGAGGCCCGCAGGGCGTTGGAAGAACATAAGAAATTTGATGCGCTGGTGACGGAACAGGAGATCGGCGGACAGAGCGGGGTAGATTTCTGCATGTCTCTTCAGGGAAAATATCCGGATATGGCGATGATTGTTATGACAGATCAGGTGACAAGGGAACTGGTGGAGGCCAGGCAGCGGCGTTTTCTGGATGCCTGTATCGACAAGCCGGTGTCCATCTCTTCTATATTAGAAGCGTTAAAAAGAAAGCTTAAAGATCTGTAAGGAAAAGCTTAACAGAAATTAAGGAAACATGATGATGACTGTAAGTTTCCGGAATTATACTCTTCTCATAAGACAAATACGAAAATGTATAAAGAGGAGGGAACCATCATGAGTGAAACCATGCTTGCGCTTCTGGGATTTGCAACTATCATCATGATTATCGTGTTGCTGCTGAGGAATGTGACGGTACCGGCGATTGCATTTATCGGGGTGTCAACGGTTACGGCGCTGATTCTGGTTTTGACCGGGACTTTTACCATCGAAGAGATGGGCGATTTTATCTCTGCCGGTGTGAAGGGGGTTCATTCGACAGCGGCGTTGTTTATCTTTTCCGTTTTGTTTTTCGGAATCATGTCCGATGTGGGAATGTTTGACAAGATTATCAATGCTCTGATGAAGCGGGTGGGCAACAACGTGACAGGCGTTGCGTTTATGACCTGTATTATCGCTATGATCGGCCATCTGGATGGCGGCGGCGCTTCTACTTTCCTGATTACGATTCCGGCTATGCTTCCGGTATATAAGCGGCTGAAAATGCGGCCGACAACATTATTGCTGATCTGTGTGACAGCTATGGGAGTTATGAATCTGATGCCCTGGGGCGGCCCTACCATGCGCGCGGCTTCTGTGCTGGAGATGGAGGCAAATACCTTGTGGATGCGGCTTTTGCCTATGCAGCTGGTAGGAATTGTAATTGCATTGTTTACCGCATTTTTCTGGGGAAGGGTGGAGAAAAAACGTGGAGCAGGCGAGGGCAGCACGCTGATGCCGGAAGAGGCTGGCGACTCGGAAGAACTGGAAGACGCCTCTGCTTCCAATGATCTGGCAAGACCGAAAATGTTTGCTTTCAATGTGATCTGGACCTTGCTGATTATTGTGGCGCTGGTATTTTTGGATGTTCCTTCTTATTATACTTTTATGGTAGGCTGTGTGGTAGCGTTGCTTGTGAACTACCCAGGCGCCAAACTGCAAGGGAAAATCATCAAGTCTCATGCAGGCCCGGCCCTGACTATGGCCTCTACCATTCTGGCAGCCGGCGTATTCTTGGGTGTGCTGGAAGACAGTGAGATTATGAACCATATGGCGACGGCATTGGCTTCCTTCATCCCGCAATCCATGGGACGGTTCCTGCCGCTGATTATCGGAGTGTTGTCCGTGCCGCTGACCCTTTTGTTCTGTACGGATTCTTATTTCTACGGACTGTTGCCAGTGCTGATCGGCGTGGGCAATCAGTTTGGGGCAGATCCCGTACATACGGCGATCACTATGGTGGTGTGCCGCAATTGCGCAACCTTTATCAGTCCGGTAGTGCCGGCAACTTTCCTGGGTGTTGGTCTGGCTGGCGTGGAGATCAAGGATCATATTAAGAATAGTTTCTTTTGGATTTGGGGGGTAAGTATTTTGTGCCTGATTTCGGGGCTGGCGTTGGGGGTGCTGACGTTTTAGGGTGTGGGAAGTGCCGGGGATTGTGGCTGTAAGAACAGGCCGCTGTAAACATTGCAGCGGCCTGTTTATAAAAAAATCTTGATATAAGAACATTAGCAGAAGCAATCTAAAGCACAATCAAAAATCATCTTCCAGGCCGATCAGACAAAGAAACCGGAGAAGAAAGAATTTTAACTCCGATATCGTTCCATAATTTGATGTCTCTTAACGGCAGATTGTGGTCTGTAAAGATATAGTCAATTCGATCTGCGGCGCATACCTTATAGAAAGCTACTTCACTGAACTTGCTGAACTCGCAAAGAATCATTTTTGTCTGACCGATTTCCAGCATTTTTCTCAGAATGGAAGCTTCTTCCGTATTGTACTCTGTGACGCCGTCCTGGATAGAGACCCCGTCTATACTCAGAATCGTTTTATCTACTTTAAAAAACTCCAGACATTCACGGCAGAGGCCTCCCACCAGGCTTTTATTGTGTTTACGGAGATAACCGGAGGTCAGAAATACCTGATTACTCTCATTATCACTTAAAATAAGAGCGATATCCGGAGAATTTGTTACAACAGTCAAGCGCTGACGTTCCCGCAGAAGACATTTGGCCAGTGTCAGAGTTGTAATCCCATTGTTCATAGCAATAGCATCTCCGTTGTTAATGTATTCCATGGCAAGATTGGCGATGGCATGTTTTCCCTGCTGATTGTTCTGCATTTTTTTGGAAAATTCTATTTCTCTGGCCCGAAGATTGTTGTATACAGCGCCTCCCCGGATGCGCTTAATGGAAGAATCCTTCTCCAGTTCCATCAGATCCCGACGTATGGTTTCCATGGAAACCTGAAAAAGTTCCGCAAGTTCTTCGATTTTTGCAACTCTTACTTCTGATAAATGCCGTATGATTTTCTTCTGCCGTTCGTTATACATAGAATTATCCCCCTGCTTTACCTTCCGGAACCGATATGGGTGAGAATTTCATCAGGAAGTGCCGGTCATAGGTAGTGAGTGGCATCAAAAACAACTCACCCTTTTTATTTCCGCACATTCCATGGGCGCGGATGGAGGAATTGTAAAAACCCAGCTGGGATACAATCTCTAAATCCATATTGAGGATTGTCAGTCCGCCGCCTCGCTCCGCCGCGTATACATAATTTTGATCTGCCCAGAGTCCAGTGGGCTGATATAGGTTTTCATCAAAATAAGCCAGTAATTCTCCGTCCTGGGAAAATACATGCAGACGGTTACCGTCCCGGTCTCCCACCCACACGCGACTTAGACGATCCACGCAGATGCAGTGAGGCACTACGAATTTGCCAGGCTCATCTCCAGGCCCTCCCCAGGTGTTTAGAAGTTTTCCGTCGGAAGAGAAATGATGTATGGCAGCATTTCCATATCCGTCACTGACAAACAGGTCGCCGGAAGGACTAAAAGCAGCGCCGGTAGGCCGGTTAAATGGCGGAGCTGCCCGCTGAATTGTCTCAAGTCCCATGAAGAAGGACCATCCCTTATCAAAAGAAACGTCCGTGGGAACATATTTTCCCATCCGCTGTCTTTTTCTCCAGATCTCAGGGTCAAAGCCGCTGTCACTGGGGACTCCCAGATTGCCAATATCCCGGATTAGTTCCCCATTTTTACTGAGCTCCCGCAGTACATGCTGAGCCACATCAATACACAGGAGAGTATCCCGGGGAGTGACACAAAGAGTATGGGTTTCCTTAAATAACCCTTTCCCAAAATCTTTCACATAGTTTCCGTCCGGGTCCAGCATCATGATCGGATGATCCGGGTCTCTGGTAGAAAGAAAAAGATTATCCTCCTGGTCACAGCATCCACCCGAATACATAGTAAATTCAAAACAATCCGGGAAATTTCCGTAATCCGGAAAAAGCTGATAGGTAAATCCATTGCTGGTGTAACGGGAATATCCTGCCTGATCTCTGTCAGCGATCCCCTTAATTTGTTTAATCATAAAGGTCTCCTTCTTAATTGCACACCTCGCTAAGTGTTCCTATTATACCATGCCCACTAACCTCATGCCGCGCCTCTGGCTTGCATTTGCTAAGTGGCCAGGTATTACTCACACTAAGCTCGTGAAATACCTCGCTAAGTGTTCCTATTATACCATGTCCACTAACCTCATGCCGCGCCTCTGGCTTGCATTCGCTAAGTGGCCAGGTATTACTCACACTAAGCTCGTGAAATACCTCGCTAAGTGTTCCTATTATACCACATGTTATTCATTTTCGTTAATGAATTCCTGGCCTGAATGCAGATAGTAACACGGCGGCAGGAATCTCCTGCCACCGCTTCCAGCAAAATCACAAGGGTTCTATTTATCTTTCTCCCGGACACTTTCTGGAACGATCTCTCCGGACATGATCTTCTTTTTGCTGTCTTCCACAGCTTCTTTTACGCCATCCTTATAGTTGACTTTGCCGGTAGAGTCAAAATCAAATCCTGCGCCGTCCGTGCGGTTCATGGAAAATGCTTCTGTCCGTCCGCCGGTAAAAGTGCCTTCGCCATAATCTTTCATAGCAGCATAAACCCAGGTGTCATAAGGAGTAATCTGGCTTCCTACTACCTGTCCGGGAAGAAGCGGACTCTGATCCACATCGCAACCCACAACATAATGGCCTTCGCCTTGTTCCTTAGCAGCCTCAAATACACCCAGACCGGTTTTGGCAGCAACCTGGTAGACTACATCATAGCCGGAATTGTACAGAGTCAATGCCAGTTCCTTACCTTTAGCAGGATCTTCAAAAGTTCCGGCATAAAGAATGGAAACCTCGATATCCGGCCGGGCAGCCTTTGCCCCATCCTCATATCCGGCGGCATAACGGTTGTTCTGTGCCATATCCTGACCGATAACGGCACCGATTTTTCCGGTTTCCGACATCAGTGCGGCGGTGACACCGGCCAGATAGGAGCCTTCCTGCTCCTTGTTGGCGGAACCCAGAACATTGGGAATATCGTTGATTTCGCCGTTCATACTGAAAAACAGAGTATCCGGATATTCCGGAGCCACCGTGCATACGGCGTCCACCAGTTCTGGCTGTAAGCAGACCAGAAGTCCATAACCCTCCTGTGCCATGGAACGGAGAGTTTCCTCGTACTCACCTACCTGAACCTCAACCACCTGTGTCTCCATGCCATATTCTTCTGCAGCTTTGGTAAATCCGGAATAACTTAAATCCGTTACAGAACCATCTCCCAGCGCTTGGGGAGTGATAAAGGCGGCTTTCAGGTTCCCCTCCGGTTTGGCGGCGTCCGCCTCTGCGGGAGCGCTTTCGGTATTGTCCGTCTTTTCGGCAGCGTTTTCGGCTGCTGCTGCGGTGGCCTGAGTCTGTGTGGTTCCCTGGCTGGAATTTCCACATCCTGCACATAATGCGGCGGCCATCATTGTGGCCAGGATCATCGGCAATGCTCTTTTCATAGTAAACTTCCTCCATTTTCTTTTTATTTTCCATTCAGGCAGATCTGACAGCCTGAAAAAGAAGCTCGTAATAAGTTTAGATTTGTTCCGCAACTGGCTTTCTAGCAAATACACAGGCCAGAACAGCAAGATAAGGAATCATCAGAACCAGTTCGGAAGCAATGGTGCCGCTAAGCTGAACCTGATTGCCGATGGCTTCCGCGAAGCCAAACAGCAGTGTAATAAACAATACAAGGGTTGGCTTCCGGTTGGAAAACATCAGGGCGCCTAAAGCGATAAAACCCTTTCCGACAGTCATTCCCTCCGAGAACATGGAGAGAAAGCCGATGGAAAGCTGGCTCCCTGCCAGACCGCAGAGAACGCTGGCGATCATGATACATTTGATTCGGGTTTTGCCGATATCAATTCCAACTGCCTTTGCTGCCTCAGGATTGGCCCCGCTGGACAGGATATGAAGTCCGAAAGGGGTGTGGTAGATCAGGATTGCCGCAACCAGCACGCTGAGAAAGGCGGCATACACGATCCAGGTCTGTTGGTAGAAAATACTGCCAATCAGAGGAATATGGCTCAGCACAGGGACTGTGATCTTAGGGATAGCAGGGATCTCCGGTGACACAAAAGAGCCGGTCTGATGGAAAACCATCCGCAGCAAATAGATGGTAAGGCCGTCGATCAGAAAATTAATGGCAAACCCCACTACCAACTCAATGGCCTTCATTTTCATGGTGATCCAGATAAAAAACCATCCCAGAAGAATGCTTGCCAGAATGGCACAGAGCACCCCGGCGGCCCAGCTTTGAAAATAATATCCGGCTATAACGGCAAAAAAGCAGCCTAACAACATCTGTGCTTCCAGAATAATAAAGGTTACTCCGGCACAATCGCAAAACAGGGCACCTACGGCCGCCAGAAGAACAGGGGCAGAGTAACGCATGGCGGCACTGATTAATAAAGAGACATTCATTCGGTTTTTCCCTCCTTTGTATTTCCTTTCCCAGGCCGGATACCCTTCAGGTCCAGGATGGCGGCAAAGCTTTTGGCGGATACAAAGCAGATAATGGTACATTGAATGACCACGGCCACTGCCCGGGAAACGCTTGTGGTCCGCTCGACTGTAAGAGATCCGGCCTTCAGAAAGCCCATAAAGGCAGCGCCAAATAAGGTTCCAACAGGAGAACAGCTCCCCAGAAGTGCAGCCAGAATCCCGTTGGTGGCAAAATCTCCTACAAAACGGCTCTCAAAGCAATATCTTACTCCCATGATTTCCGTTGCGCCTCCCAGGCCGGCGATGGCGCCGCTCAGAAGAATGACACCGATTCTGGTTTTGTTGACATTCACTCCGCCGTACCGGGCAAATCTGGGATTGATTCCGCAGATTTCAAACTCATATCCGAATTTGGTTTTTCGGATGATCAGCTGATAAAGAAGTACAATTATCAGTCCGATGAGAAGGGCGGTGGAGACGCTGCTGCTGGGAATCAGCTTTGTGAGGCGGCTCTGTTCGGCGATCATATCTGTCTTGATGGTTGCGCCCCGGTTTCCGCTGGCCAGAAAAACATTGTGTACCAAATAGTCGGTTAAATACATCGCAATATAATTCAGCATCATGCAGGGGACTACCTCGCTGCTTCCATAATACAGCTTGGCAAGAATCGGAGGCAGGGCCCAAATAAGTCCGGCGATCATGCTGGCTATCAGCATCAAGGGGATCAGAAGACAGCCGGGAAGTTCCCGCCAGGTGATGCCGACAACAGCGGCGGCCAGACCACCCATATACATTTGCCCTTCCACCCCCATATTGAAGACTCCGCCCTTAAAGGCAATGGCGGCTGCCGTACCGGTAAAGATCAGCGGTATGGTCCAGCGGATACTGGATGCGATGGCAAACAAAGAGCCGCAGGCTCCTCGTATTAATGCAGCATAAATGATAACAGGATTGTTGCCGGTGGCAAAGATCAGAACCGCACCAAACAGCAATCCGGAAATCACAGCCATAATTGCGGTTTTGGCACTGATGGGAACCGGCCTGTAAGTAAAATTCATGAACTTGAGTCCCTCCTCTCAATTCCGGCCATTAAAAGCCCGATTTCCTCTTCGGTGGTGGTCCTGGGATCGGCTTCTCCCACAAAACGTCCATTGTAGATAACCAGGATACGGTCGCTGACCGTCATGATCTCGGATAATTCATTAGACACCAGCAAGACGGCGTTCCCCTGGTTTCTGTGTTCCACCAGGGTGTCATGGATATATTCGGTGGCGCCGATATCTACGCCGCGGCTTGGCTGGGCGGCGATCAGTACAGAAGGTTTTAGGTAAAGTTCCCTGGCTACGATCAGCTTTTGCAGATTGCCGCCGGACAGCGACAGGGCGTCGTTCATAATATCATCGGTTTTGACAGTGAAGCGTTTGACATATTCCCAGGTTCTTTCCTTCGCTTTTCTGTAATTGATCAGATATTTTCCGGCGAAATCATCAGTCCGGTAGCCGGACATGATGAAATTGGCAAGAATCGTGCCACCTACGGCGGCGCCGGTCAGCTGCCGGTCTTCCGGAATACATCCAAGGCCGGTTTCCCGCCTGGCCCTGGTTCCCATGGAGGCGGATACGGACTTGCCGGCTATGGAGATAGAGCCAGAATAATTGTTTACCATGCCGGTGAGAATATCAATCAGTTCCGATTGCCCGTTGCCCTGAACGCCGGCAATTCCCAGAATCTCCCCTTTACGGAGAGTGAAGGAAATGTGGTCCACAGCCTTTACTCCCCATTTGTCCACGTATTCCAGATCCGTTACTTCCAGGGCAATCTCTGACTGGTCGGTTTCCTTTTTCTCCTTTTGAGGATTGAGCTGACGTCCCACCATCATTTCCGCAATACTGCGTTCATCCGTTTCAGAAGTCAGCACATGTCCGGTCACCTTTCCCAGGCGGAGAACCATGATTTCATCTGTAATCTGCATAATTTCATTCAGCTTATGGGTGATCAGGATAATGCTTTTGCCCGCATTACGGAGTTCTACCAGGGTCTGGAAAAGCTTGACAATTTCCTGGGGAGTGAGGACTGCGGTAGGCTCGTCCATAATCAACAGGTCAGCTCCCAGATACAAAGCTTTCAGAATTTCTACCCTCTGCTGAATACTGACCGGAATATCCTTTACCAGAGCTTTGGGAGGAACCTCCAGTTTATACTCTTTGCCAAGGGCATCTACCATCTGTTCTGCTTTTTTGATGTCCAGCAGCTTATTCTTTTTCTGAATCGGCCGCCCCAGGATCATATTCTGTGTTACCGTCAGGGTAGGGACCAAGGCAAAATGCTGATGAACCATTCCGATTCCCGCATCAATGGCGTCCTTGGGGCTTTTAAAATGCACCGGCCTGCCATCGATGAGGATCTCTCCTCCATCCGGCTCATACATTCCGTAGAGCATTCGCATCAGCGTAGTTTTCCCGGCGCCGTTTTCTCCGATCAGACCATAGATTTTTCCGGGTTCAATGGTGAAGTCTACCTCGGAGTTGGCTGTCAGTGTTCCGAATATTTTGGTAATTTTTCTCAACTCAATTTGTTTGATGATAATCACCTCCCGGTTTTTATGTATTTTCCTGCTCCCGCTTTACACAGAAGCTGATTGTCTCCATAAATGTGTTCTCCCCGCAGGAAGGTGTCAGTTACCCGGCCCTTTAGTTCCATTCCCTGATAAGGCCCGTTGACGCTCTTGGTCTTTGAGAAGGATTTGCTTCCGTCGTAGGTCCACACCATATTGGGATCTACAAAAATAATATCCGCATCTGCTCCAGGCATCAGGTTTCCCTTTCTTGGGAACAATCCCAGCATTTTGGCTGCATTTCCTGAGGTGAGTTCCGCCAGACGTGTCCAGGATAAACCTCTTTTGTGAACGCCCTCGGAAATCAGAGCAGCCATGACCACATCGTTGCAGCCAAAGCCGCAGTACTCCTTCCAGAAATCCTTCTTCAGCACCTTTTCCTCATCTGTAAAGGGGCCATGGTCAGAGCCGATTACATCAACGGTTCCATCCTTTACATAATCCCAGAGTTTTTCTACATTTTCCCGGCTGCGGAAGGGTGGGGTACATTTGGCAAAAGATTTCTTTTCCCTCAGAATATCATGGTCAAAGATCAGATAATGAGGACAGGTTTCCACGTATACGGCATCCCCCTTTTTCTTGGCATTCTTTAACAGCTCCATTCCCTGATGAATGGTAGTATGGCAGATTTCAACTCTGGCGCCGGTCATTTCAGCAAAAAGCAGAGAACGCTGAATGGCATCGTATTCGGTCCACCAGGGTCTGGCATCGTCAAATCTGGCCTCGTCCTCACAGTGCATTTCTGAATAATGACGGCAGCCTAAGTCAGCGGCTTCTGCATTTTCGGCGTGAAGAGCAATCAATCCCTGGAAGGAAGCGGCTTCCCGCATTCCATCTGCCAGGTATCCATCGGATATCCTTGGGTAATCTTCGGTGGCAAAGCACATAAAACCCTTAAAACCCACACAACCCAAATCGTGCATTTCTCTCATATCTTTGATACTGGAGGGGATCAGACCTCCCCAGAGAGCGAAATCCACAACAGACTGATCTTCTGCCACCTGTTTTTTCAATTCAAAGCTGCTGCGGTTGATCGTAGCAGGCTCGGAGGGAAGCGGCATATCGCAGATCGTAGTGATACCACCGGAGGCAGCGCTGCAAGAGCCGTGATACCAGTCCTCCCGGAAATTGAAAGGCCCTGGATCAGACATATGATTGTGGGTGTCGATCATTCCCGGCATTACGATCTTCCCGGCGGCGTCAATGACTTCCCAGTTGCTCTCTGCTTTTGTATCCCTTTCTAAAATCGCTGCAATTTTTCCCTCTTCGATCAGCAGGGAAACATTCAAAAGCTGATCGGGAAATACGACTTTTCCGTTTTTGATTAATTTTTTCCTGTTTTCCATTCTGTCATCCCCATATTTGCTTTATTATTTTAAATTATATGCTACTTTATAATATCAAACTTGATAAAAGCTGTCAATTTGACCAATTGACAGCTTTTTGTGGATTCTATTTTGATTTTACAACTGTAATTTGCAGAAATATTGATAAAAACACAAGTTTGGCACACGGATATTTTTATGAAATCGGGATAAATGGCGGATGAAAGAAAGAAAACATGTTGAAAAAATAATGAATTCCACATTTTTTACAACTACATTTCCCATAAAAATTTTTTTGTTCTTTATTTTCTTAAGTTATGGGCGGGTTTTTCTTAATTTTCTAAAGCCAGGGGTTGAAAATGTGTTCAAAAGTATGTTGAAAAAACAGGCCAGGGGTTGACAGGGTTTGGCTCCCGTTTCCGGGGCAAGTGCTTCCAGGGCAAAAAGGCGGCAGTCACGGTGAGACATTCTTACGCAGCCGTGTCTTCGCACGTTGCTGCTACTTCAATGGGATTCGTACAACTGCCGCCTTTTTACCCAGGAAGTACTAAGCCCCTCCAAAAGTCGCCAAACCCTGTCAACCCCTGGCCTGTTTTTGGCTACTCTTTTTCTTTGGTAAGGGTGCTCGCTTTTGTTTTTTCTAAAGGGGTATTCTGTTTCTCCTTTAATGATATTTTTTAGGATTTAATGAAAATATAATATGCTTTCCCAGAATTTAGCAAAAGAAAATATTTCTAGAATTAAATAAGAATCTCTGCAAACTGTGAGTTTTACAGTGCTAAGGAAGTATAGAAACTAACTTATCATCAATACTGACAAACAGGGTGCAAAAAAGGCAGAGAGTAGGATATTGCCTTGCTCTTTGCCTTTTACGTTTACTTTCCATGCTTAAAAATATTGTGACATAAACCAATAAGTGCAACTATGAATATACCAAATTGAAACATATCCGCATATGTGACCATATAAATTTTCCTCCCTGTTTAATTCTTTTATTTTCTTAGTATTTATGATATAATATATTTTAGATAATAAAAATCCCTAATTTACACTCTATTTAATACTATTAATGAAAAAAATTAGCATGAATAATAACCTAAAAAGTAAAGAAATGTTTTCAAGTAGATTTTCTGAGTTGATGAAAGAACGTTTTCCGCTAAAGAATAAACACAAGGAAGAAAAACAAGATAAGCGAACCGCAAGAGAAAATTTTGAACTTCTACAAAAATTAGATATTGATATAGCAAATAACTGTAAAAATTCTAACGATAGAAATAAAGCTACTGCTAAGATTAGAAAATGGAGAAATCCTCTAAATAAAGAAATGCCTACTTTACAAACAGCGATTAAATTATGTAAAATATTAGAGTGTGATATTGAATATATTTTTGGAATATCAGATATAAAAAACAAAAATATTTTTCAGGCTTCGTCATATCTCGGTTTAAATCAAAAAACTATAGAAGAAGTAAGAAACTATTCTGACATTATTAAAGAATTGATTGATATAATGGTGTGTGAGGATAGTGATATATTAAAGTACATTCTATTTAATATTTTACAGTACGTTCGGTATTTTAATGTTCCGCGAATGACAATACAAACCATCTCGGATGATAAACCCAGAGAACTATCTTATGATGAAAAACAGAATTATATCAAAAGTGTTACTATAGATGAATTTAGTTCAGTTCTTCATGAAATAAACACTCGCTATGAATCTATCCGCGAAAGTGATTTTGAAAGAGAGAAAAAATTCTTAGAATTAGAAATAAAAGTGGAACAGCTGAAAATAGCAAAGCTGAAAGAATAATATTATTCAAATGTTATGCAATAGAACTCTGTTTTTTGAAGGCTGATATATAAAACTCTTACCCCGCTATTTCAACACCTGCAAATCCGCATAAATCAAGGACAAAATAATATTTATTGCGTAACATTTCCCATAATAAATTGAGGTCGAAAGCAGTTTGCTACTTCTTAGTAGTCGAAGCGGAATTTCAATATGGCTTCTGCCAATTTTGGCTTTAACATGCCCTTTGTATTGTCATTGATACGCCCCTTATATATAGACAGATATTTGATATGTGTAGTATAATATCGCAATACTGCGTCTACTGCTTCTGGCTTTCAGGTAATGGTTTTTTCGATTACTTCAAAAGATATTAGCTTCTTGTTCCTTATGCTCCAATCTTTCCCATTCTTTTCGTGATTGTTTTAGTTCAACATTTCTCTGGCTGTTTATTGAACTTCTGTAACGCCCAAACAGTCTGCCGATTGCTACATCACGATAGCCGACGAAACAATAAAGAAACAGGACTTCCCGCCTTAATTGTGGCAATTTTGATAATGCTATTGTTAACTGTTCATTGTCTACTATCACTTTTTATCCAAAATAAGAAATACCGTCGTCTCGTCCTGCTTTTTAAAGTGACTATCCATAGCAGGTAGTTCAAAATATATTTCTGGCATCAGATAGTCAAGGGATATTTCCCGTTCCTCTTGCCGCTTTAAACCCGTCATGCGTTGATTGTTTCGCTGTTTGTTTTTTTGGACGGCCCTGACATTGTTCGATGATTTGACTCCAATGTGCGAGCCGAATCTCATGTGTACTTTTATTCATTATACAGATCTCCTGCTTGAAAAAAGCACTGGTTTTTGTTGTAGTATTAACTTTTTTGGCTACAAATTTTTGCTATCGTATGTGGTTGCTATTGTTTATCTTCTGCCTGTCTATGTTAAAAAACACAACTGTTTAATGATAACCAATGACGAGATTGCGCCCTATCTAAGTTCTGAAATATGGAATAAGAGAAAATATATGTCTTTTCGAGAAGAAAATAATTGTTGTTATCAAAAAAAAGTATACAAACAGTAAAAATAGTGATAAGATGGAGAAATTAAAGGATGTTGATATGTTTTTAAATGACAATTATCAGATATTGACTATTATGTATGAACACCAACAAAAAATAAATAATCAAATCATATTTTTACAGCTATTATACAGCAAAAAATTGAAGATACAGTGGGTTATAGCTTGATGCAAACAAATGCCATTATAAATAAATTAAAGTAAGCTGGTTATGTGGACTTTTATAAGAATACAAGAGGTAGGTACAAACTTACAAATAAGGCATATTGTTTAATTGATAGTATTATGAAGATTAAAGGAGAAGGGAAAAATGGCTAGTATGGATTTTTCGCAGGCAAGAATAAAATTCAATGAAATGTATCAAAACAAGAAAATAATACAAAAATCTTTTTGTACTGTAGATGGAAAATTTATAGAAAATATTTCTATTAAAGATGTTTATGGACAGCCTAATGAAGAATATTATAAATGGCAATTTATTTATAGCCTTGTTCAATCTGAGCGTATTCCAAGTAGGGATTATGTGGGAAGCGAAATATACTTTCCAAAGGGGAATATTCATTCTCAGCCAATCAAAATTGATTCGGTAATTTTTAACGATATTACATGGATTGATTATTATAGGAATTATAGAAAAGATTCATCAGATGTTGATTCTTTACAAAAAGTGCGAGAAATGGCAGTTGGTGTTATTGAATACAAAAGAAATGATAAAACTATTGAGCAGGTTTTTAGTTCTCAAATTAGAGCGGCTATAAAAGAACCAGAAAGTCCTTTTGTTCTTGGGATTTATTATGATACAGGAAGATTGTTTTTATTTAAACGAATAAATGATGAAATTACTAGATTTGATAATAGTTTGAGTTTTCCGACGAGCCAAAAAATATTAGAAAAGTATCAGCTTGAAATAACTGATCCGTATTATACTATTCCTACGCTAAATAATATTGAGAAAATTTTAAATCAAGGGAACCGCTGATTAATTAGTTTTATTTTCAGCATTATCCCGTTTGTCAAGCTTTTAGAAAGCCAGCGGAAATATCATTGGATATTTCCAGGTTATA
>CAMSTY010000038.1 GCA_947063875.1 uncultured bacterium | reverse complement strand
CCAAAAGTCGCCAAACCCTGCCAACCCCTGGCCTGTTTTTGGGTACTCTTTCTCGATCGGTAGGGGCGCTTGCTTTTGATTTTGGCTGAAGGGGGAATTAAATCACTTCAAAATCTTTGTAGTCTGTTCTTCCAAAATAGACATCTGATGTATTGCAATTTTATTGAGTTTTATTAAGCATTCTTTCTGGTTCAGCACATCAGCTTCAGATGCGTAAATAATAGAGGTTTGCTGTGGTGTAAGTTCTGTCGGAATAAGATTAACCTTAACCTTAACAAATTGCTTGATTCCACTCCAAGCTTTTACTGTCAGAATATTTTTATTTTCTGCATAAGGCAGATCAATCGCCCCTATGTACCATACCGGCTGCAGACCGGCATTTAAGGAGCCTTTCACATCGCATCTATGTAGAAGAAGGGCCGCTTTTCAAGTATAGTTCCATTTTGGTTTTGGCGATTGGATCGTGCTTCCAATGGAAAATATCATCAGGCGGTTCCTCGTAAGGGAGTACAAATTCATTCGGTTCAGCCCAATAGGACCACTTACACCCTGGCAGATCTGTATCCGGTTTCATGTTTAATGCTTCTTCCATCAAATAACCCCATGATTGGATATCCAAACATAGTTTTTTCCCATTGTCAAAATACGGTACGCCATACCTGCCTTTTTGATGATAAATACCTGAGAATTTTATTCCATGATGTCGCAAATAGAGAACCGTTACTTCCCAAGCCGTCAAAGTTTCCTCATAATTCATCCAGTTTATATCATTTTCTCCCAATTGCCCATCTTCTAAATCACCAATAAACTTATAATTTTCATTGTGCCATGAAGTAAATCCAATGGCTGTGTCACAGAAAGTGACTGATGCAAGCAAATTGAGTAAATATATAGACAATTTTAATCTTGTAAGTGGGATTTAGAGAGAAAAAGTATCAAAAAATGGAAAATGGATATTATACACAATTTACTGTATTGGTATCCTTCTAAATACAATTTTTATACCTCTATGCTATTTTATGCTTTTTGGGTTATACCTATTTTTAGACATGACAAAAAGACCGCAAATTCTTAGATTTGTAGTCAACTTCTATTTACCACTATTCAATTACTTAAACTTTAATGGTTCTTTCACAGAATCTGTCTTGTATGATGAATTGTATAAATTTATTGTATAATTCAACAAATAATTAGCAGATTATTTAGACCAAAACATAATATTTAGAAGATATAAAAGATTTACCTGTCACGCCAAACGCATGAGTAAATAAATTGTGAACATGCCCATTTTCTGGTAAAATAAAAGAAAAGGGGCGTAGAATAATGGAAGAATTATTACAATGGATGGAATATATAGAAGATATCCGTCAAAAGAGGAAAGTACGTCACTCATTAAAAGATATTGTGGTCATTGTCCTGTTTGCGACTCTGGCAAACGCGGATAACTGGGTTGAGATTGCAGCTTTCGGAGAAATGTATCAGGATTATCTGCGTAATTATATCGAATTAAGGAACGGTCCCCCGTCCCATGACACAATCTGCCGTGTTATGGGACTGATTTCCCCGGAAGTATTGCAAAGACTGTATGGAAAATGGCAGGAGCTGCTGAACCGTGAGGAAGGAAAGGTTCTAAAAAAGATCATAGCGCTGGACGGGAAAACAATGAGGGGAAACCGCCGCAGGGAAGAAAAAGCGTGCCATATCGTGACGGGATGGAGCAGGGAGGACGGATACAGTCTGTGCCAAAAAGCAGTGAAGGAAAAAAGCAACGAGACCACAGCGATTCCCGAACTTTTGGAGAGAATCCAGGTGAAGGGTCAGATTATAACCATAGACGCCATGGGAACCCAGACAAAAATAGCGGAAACAATCCGAGCAAGAAGGGCGGACGATGTACTGGCCCTGAAAGGGAATCAGGGGACGTTATATGAAGAAGTAAGGGAGTACTTTGGAGATAAGGAATTTCAGAAAGGGATAGAGCGTGCGGGAAACTACAAAAGAACAGTGGAAAAGGCACGCAGCCAGGTGGAAAAAAGGGAATATTATCAGACAGAAGATATCAAATGGTTAAGCCAGAGGAAGGAATGGAAAGGACTGAAAAGTATAGGAATGGAGAGGAAGACGATAGAGAAAGGGGAAAAGCGTACAGAAGAATACCGATATTTCATCAGCAGCCTTGGGAATGATATAGAAACACTGAGTCGTGCAGTGAGAGGGCATTGGAGCATAGAAAGCATGCATTGGCATCTAGATGTGACATTCCGGGAGGATGCAAATAAAACGATCGATAAAACAGCGGCTCAAAACCAGAACATAATTAGGAAATGGTGTTTGGGAATATTAAGGCTGAGCGAATTATCATTAAAGAATAAGAGGTTGTCAATGAAAACGAAACGCTTTGTGATAGGTTTGGACCCAATTCGCTTTTTAGAAGAAGTATTAAATTCTTAAAAAATACCTGTATCTGAAATTGGAATAAAATAATCATTCATGCGTTTGGCGTGTTTACCTGTTGACTTATATACTAATATGTTATAAACTTATAGTATAATTGAGATGGATATAATAGGATTGAGATTTAAAGATTTGTTCGTGCTTATACTATACAGCTTTTGAAAGGAAGTGCAAAGAAATGAAAATCAAAAAATGTATTTTTATTCTTTTTATGGTATTTGTGTTATTCTTTTACATGGAGTTATTTATGCCACAGAAAATCTTGTTTATGCCTTTATGTATCATATTTGAAATTACAGCCTATTACATTCTATTTAAACCGCAAAATAAATCTGTTTTGCTCCTTTCGGTTCTTTTATGTTTTTTATCTACAGTTAACATGGCTTTAGATGTATTATTTAAGGTTAATGGAAATGCTGAGATATTACGTGAATTAAATAAAGTTTTATATATTTCGTCATCTAATTTTATTATAGTATTGGCTATATGTATGGGAGGTATATTTATAATAAAGGGAAAGGACAAAAAAATGAAAAAAACAATTAATCCCTTTTTAAAATAGCAATTGCTATATATAAGAATTGAATAATATTGACAAATACAAACAAGGATAAATTTAAAAGAATAAACTGATATAGAAATTAAAAGAGTACAGAAAATCTAATGTACTCTTTTTTACTATTTAAAACTCAAATTTATAAAATTTTTGTGAACATAGGGTGGATTTTGGAGGAAATATGGTAAAATAGAATTAGATTTTTAAGATTTAAAGAAAGTGGTTTTAAATGAACCAATTATCGAAAGAAGAATTGTTAAATCAGTTATTAGGTTTAAATAGTTCTGATTTATTAGAGATAAAAAGTGCATTAGAAATAATGGAAAAGCATAAAATTTCAAGGGATACTATTAATAAAAAAGATATTAGTTCTAAAGGTTCTGATACTAGAAACACAACTAAAATAAATACTAAATCTGATATAGATAAACAAAAAAGAGAGCTAGAGAAATCAATAATAGAGTTAAAGCAAGACAGTATAGGGCAAGCAAGATTCTCTGAAGGTTTATGTTGTATCAAGTGTGGTGCTGTAGAGGGTATAATAAAGAATGGTAAAAGAAAGAGAGGGAAAGGGTATGTCAGAGTTAAAATTGTTCATAAAGCTAATAAATATATGGAGTTGCCAGAAAACAATTTTTATCAGTCAGACTCTGTGACACAGCCAATCCAATAAGTTTCATGTGTTTTCCCGCCTTAATAGGTATGCAATTACGAAAAGGGGATTTTTCATTCTTGTTTTTAATTTCTCCTTAAATCCCGATTATTGGAGTCTTTATTATAACGTTTCCTTTCAAAAAATGAAATAGATTTCTCTGCACTTGATAAAACAAAATTGGTCTTTGGCTCGGAATAATGTGGTACTGGCAATCTGTCTCTTATTTTCGGCTGATTGCTTCTGCCATACATAAGCATTGTAGCAAGGCCAGTAACCAGCAATCAGAAGGAACATCGCCGGAAGAGTCAGGGCCTGGCAAGGTTCGGCGACTTTTGCAGGGTCTTGCTGTATCTTAGGTAAAAAGACGGCAGTTGTACGAATCCCTTTGAAGTAGCAGCAACGTGCGAAGACACGGCTGCGTAAGAACACCTCACCGTGACTGCCGTCTTTTTGCCTTAGAGACAGCCGACCCGAAACGGGAGCCGAACCTTGCCAGGCCCTGACTCTTCCTCAACACCCCTCCCAAGCGACACCCCCCGCAAAAGAAATCCACAAAAAAAGAAAAACCTCTGGGAAAAGGAACCAATATCTGATAAAATAAAGCAAAAACCAAAAAGGGGAGCGTGAGCACTTTGACAGGCGGGATTATTGAGATGGATGTCCACGGTCTGAATGGAGAACAGGCCTATGAGGTGATTACAAAACGGGTGCGTGAGGCAGGGAATGCGGTATATCGAATCCGGGTGATCCATGGGTTTCATGGAGGGACAAGAATACGCAGCATGATCCGGGAAGAGTTCGGATACGAGCGGGAACCAAAGGTGAAGCGGATTGAGATGGGCGCCAATCAGGGGATTACGGAACTGGTGCTGAGGGAATTTTAAAAAGGGGTCAGGAAGGAGCGGGACGGATATGAGAATTTTGATGATCCGGCATGGGGACCCGGACTACGTGAGAGATACTCTGACGGAAAAAGGACATCGGGAGGCGTCGCTTTTAGCAGAGACGGCGCAGGAATTAAACCTGGGTGACTGTTACCAGTCGCCTCTGGGCAGAGCGCAGGCCACGGCAGCCTACTGCCTGGAAAAGCTGGGGAAGAAAGCAGAGACTCTGGAGTGGCTGCGGGAATTTCCGGTAAAAGTGGATATTAATGATTCCAAGGAACTGCAAATGGCGTATACGGACACGAGAAAGGAGGGAGGGCGTTTCGGGATGCGGATAGCCTGGGACATGCTGCCTTCTTATTGGACGGAAAGGACTGCGTATCTGGACCAGGAGGCATGGAGAATGTCCGAGGTGGCCCGGTGCAGTGATCTGAACCCTTTGTATGATTCGGTGGCGGCAGGGCTGGACGGGCTTTTAGAGCGGTATGGATATGTGAGAGAAGGGAATCATTATCGCGTGGAGAGAGAAAGCACGGAGACGATCACTTTTTTCTGCCATTTTGGCATTACCTGTGTCTTGCTGTCTCATCTGTGGAAGGTATCGCCTTTTTTGCTGTGGCAGACTTTGGCTTTGGCGCCCACATCGGTGACGGAAGTGGTGACGGAGGAACGGCAGCAGGGAATCGCGATCTTTCGTGCGCTGAGGATGGGAGACATTTCTCATCTCTATGCAGGAAAAGAAGCGCCGTCATTTTCAGCCAGGTTTTGTGAGACTTATGGAAATGAAGGCCAGAGGCACTGAGAGGACCGTGGGAGTAAGCACAGAGGAAAAGGCAATAGGAAAACAGGCAGAGAAAAGCGCGAAACAGGAAGGAGAGAAGCAGGGATGGAGGCATACGCAGAAGAACTGGCGAAGAGAAAGCAGGCGGTATTATGCACGGCAAAGAAGGCGTACCGGGAGAAGCTGATGGCGGGGACCAGCGGGAATATGAGCGTGTTCTGGCCGGAGAAGGGATGGATGGTGATTACCCCCAGCTCTTACGATTATGAGATTATGGAGGAGAAGGACATTGTGGTTACGGACCTGGAGGGACAGGTGGTGGAGGGATGCCATAAACCGTCGTCGGAGTGGAGAATGCATGCGGAGATTTACAAACATCTGCCTCATGTAGGGGCAGTAGTACATACGCATTCGCCTTATGCCACCAGCTTTGCGGTGAATCATCAGGAGATTCCGGTAGTTCTCATCGAGATGATTCCGTTTTTGAAGGGAAAGCTGGAAGTAAGCGGCTATGCCTTGCAGGGAAGCGCCCAGGTAGGACTCAACGCAGTCCCCATTCTGAAGAGGAAAAATGCCTGCCTGATGGCCAATCATGGCGTAGTGGCAGTGGGGGAGAGCATAGGGACTGCCTATACGAACAGTGTGTATGTGGAAGACACGGCCAGGATTTACCATATGGCCCTGCAGAGCGGGAAACCGGTGGTGATTCCCGGGTATGAAGAATAGGAAAAGATGGCAGACAAAAATGAGGTGAAGGAATGAAGGGGATTTATTTTGACAAAAAGAACGCCGCATACCGGGAGGATTTGCCTATGCCGTCGCCGGGAGAGGGAGAGAGCCTTATCAAAATCTTCTATGCCGGAGTCTGTAATACGGACAGAGAGGTGCTGAAAGGGTACCGGCCTGATTTTAAGGGGGTTATGGGACATGAATTTGCAGGGATTGTGGAATCGTCTTCTGATCCTTTCTGGGTAGGCCGCCGCGTGGTAGGAGAGCTGAATGCCGGATGTGGGCATTGTATTTACTGCCGTACCGGCAGGGAAAAGCACTGCCTGGAGCGAAAGGTCATCGGCATGGATGGAAAGGATGGTTGTTTTGCCGAGTATATGACGCTGGCGACCCATCTGCTCCATGAGGTGCCCTCCCGGCTTTCCATGAAGGAGGCGCTGCTTACGGAACCGCTGGCAGCTGCCTTGGAGATTCCGAAGCAGGTTTTCCTGGACCCGGATACGGAGATTGCCTTGATCGGGGATGGCCGTCTGGCTTATCTGATTGCCTCGGTATTGCAGCTGTATGGGGCGGATCTGACGATTATCGGGAAACACCCCGGGAAGCTTGAGCAGTTTGAAGGAATGGGGAGAACCCGGACGCTGGGAGATAGCGAGGCCGGAAAGATCGGGGAGACGGATACCTTTGAACTGGTGGTGGAGGCTTCCGGATCTCCGTCGGGGTTGGAGCTGGCCTCCAGGCTGGTGCGCAGGCAGGGGATGATTGTGCTGAAAAGCACTTATGCCGGAACGGTAAACGTGGATATGAGCCGGTTTGTGGTGAATGAGGTCACAATCAAGGGGAGCCGCTGCGGCCCGTTCAAACCGGCGCTGCGATTGTTGGATAAGGGGCTGGTGAAGCTGCCGCCGGTGGAGTTTTACGGTCTGGAGGACTGGGAAACGGCATTTGGATCAAAGGCATTTAAGGCGGGATTTCTGGTGGCAGAGGAATCATGAGAAGAAGGAACGATAAAGAACAATAAGGGGAGGTACAATGGATAGGTTAAGACAGGTCACGCATATCGACAATGTAAAGCTGGGCGAGGACAAAGAGTCGGTGGTTATCATTGACCAGACAAAGCTTCCTTCCAGGACGGAGTATCTGACGCTTAAGACGGCAAAGGATATTTATGACGCTATTTTTGAATTGAAGGTCCGGGGGGCGCCGGCCATCGGAATCTGTGCAGGCTTTGGCATTTATATCCTGGCAAAGACCATTAAGAGCAGGGACTATCCGGAGTTTTACCAGCAGTTTTGCAAATATCGGGAATACCTGGACTCGGCAAGGCCCACAGCGGTGAATTTAAGCTGGGCGTTAAGCCGTATGGAACAGGTAGTGGTCGCCCACAAGGAACTGGGGGTGGATGCGATTATAAAACTTCTGGAAGAGGAATGTATGGCGATCCGGAAAGAGGATATGGAGATGTGCCGTGCCATATCGGAGTATGGGTTGTCTCTCTTAAAGGATGGGGATGGGGTGCTGACTCACTGTAATGCGGGGCCGCTGGCAACCTCCCGCTATGGCACGGCGCTGGGGCCGCTGTTTCTCGGGAAAGAGCGGGGAATGGAGTTTCGGGTGTTTGCCGATGAGACCCGCCCGCTTTTGCAGGGGGCCCGCCTGACCTCCTACGAGCTGCAGAAAGCGGGGATTGATGTGACGTTAATCTGTGACAATATGGCAAGCCTGGTGATGAAAAACGGCTGGGTCCAGGCGTGTCTGGTAGGCTGTGACAGGGTGGCGGCCAACGGGGATACAGCCAATAAAATCGGCACCAGCGGAGTGGCGATCCTGGCAAAACATTATGGGATTCCTTTCTATGTGCTGGGGCCGAGTTCCACGATTGATTTGAACTGCAGGACCGGAGATGACATCCGGATTGAACTGCGCAGCCCGGATGAGATCAAAAAGAAGTTTTATGAAGCGCCCATGGCATTGGAAGAGGTGAAATGTTACAATCCGGCCTTTGACGTGACAGACCATTCCCTGATCACGGCCATTATAACAGAGCGGGGGATCTGCTATCCGCCGTACACAAAGAGCCTGGTTCGTGAGAGTATTTCATAAAAATCCCTTGTCTTTTGTGCGGATTCGTAGTACAAATAAAGGGAAGTATTTTATCAATGCTTTTTACCAAAAAGGAGGACAAGTAACGATGAAAAAAATGATCAGTGTGATGATGGCCATGGCCATGGCCGGTGCGCTGCTTACCGGATGCGGCGGCGCTTCCCAGGATGCGGCAACTACGGCGGCTCAGACCGAGGCCCAGGCAGAGGGAGGCGAAGCTTCCGGCGAGACTGCGGCTCAGGATGCGGCAGAGGGCGAGGCAGCAGGGTCTTCTTTAAAGATTGCCATTGTCAGCAGTCCGTCTGGCGTGGATGACGGTTCTTTTAACGAGGATAACTATAATGGAATCCTGGCGTTTATTGAGTCTCATCCGGATGCAACCGTGACCCCGGTGCGGGAGGAGACCGGCGACACGGCGGCTGCCGTACAGGCGGTGCAGGATATTGTGGCGGATTATGACGTGATTGTCTGCTGCGGCTTCCAGTTTGCAGCAATCGGCGCCATTGCCAATGATAACCCGGATGTGAAGTTTATCCTGGTAGATTCTTATCCGAGCGACGCAGAGGGCACGGAGGTTGCCTGTGACAATGTATATGCCATGCAGTTTAAGGAGCAGGAGAGCGGATTTTTTGCAGGAATGGCTGCGGCCCTGGAGACCCAGAGCGGCAAGGTGGCGGTGGTGAACGGGATCGCTTATCCGTCCAACGTAAACTACCAGTACGGTTTCGAGTCTGGCGTGAACTATGCCAATGCCAAGCTAGGCGCTTCTGCAGAGATCGTGGAGATTGCCTCTTATGCAGGGACTGACGTGACTAACGCCAATGTGGGCGGCAACTATATAGGAAGCTTTGCGGACGAGGCTACCGGCAAGGTGGTAGGCAAGGCCCTGATTGACGAAGGCTGCGACATTATCTTTGTAGCGGCCGGCGGTTCGGGAAACGGCGTGTTCACCGCTGCCAAGGAGGCGACCGGCGTGAAGGTGATCGGATGCGACGTAGACCAGTATGACGACGGTGCCAATGGCTCTGAGAACATTATTCTGACTTCCGGGCTGAAGATTATGGGCATGAACGTGGAGAAGCAGCTGAATGCGATTGCGGACGGAAGCTTTGCGGGCGGCAACGCACTGCTGGGTGCGGATACGGATTCTACCGGTTTTGTGAAAGAAGACGGACGCCATCAGATGTCTGCCGGGACCATTGAGAAGCTGGATGAGGCCTATGAACTGGTGAAAGACGGTACGATAGTTCCTGCTGCCAACTTTAACGACATTCAGCCGGATGATTTTCCAGGTCTGAAATAAATGTAATATCAGATGAGAAGATTCCGGCTTGTAGGATTCTGTTTTGGATACCTATGAGCCGGAATTTTTATCACGGAGCGCCCGGCGGAATATGCCGGTGACGTGTTTTGCCAGATTACAAGGAAGAGGAGGAACGGCATGTCGGAGAATATTACAAAAAACCCGGGAGACCGTGCCGGCGGCGGGAATGGCTGGATTATTGAAATGAACCATATTACCAAGCGTTTTCCGGGGATAGTGGCCAATGACGACGTGACGCTGCAGATCAGAAAGGGTGAGATTTTTGCACTTCTTGGGGAGAACGGGGCAGGGAAATCCACGCTGATGAGCATGTTGTTTGGGATGTATGAACCGGACGAAGGAGGGATCGTGATCCGGGGAAAGGCGGAGAAGATCACATCGCCCAGCTATGCCACCAGGCTGAACATCGGCATGGTGCACCAGCACTTCAAGCTGGTGGAAAACTATACGATTACGGAAAATATTATCCTGGGCCTGGAAAATAAGGACCGCCTTTTTGGAATACTGCCGTATATGGATATAAAAAAGGCGGATCAAAAGGTGGCCGACCTGTCAAAGAAGTATGGGCTTGAGGTGAACCCCACCGATGTGATTGAAAATCTCAACGTATCGGTGCGGCAGCGGGTAGAGATTTTGAAAATGCTTTACCGGGAAGCGGAGATCCTGATTTTCGATGAGCCGACGGCAGTGCTGACGCCTCAGGAGATTGAGTTTCTTTTGGATATTATCCGGGGACTCCGGGAAAAGGGAAAGACGATCATCCTGATCACTCATAAGCTGGAGGAGATCAAGAAAGTGGCGGACCGGTGCGGGATCTTAAATCGCGGCAGGCTGGTGGACGTATTGGATGTGGCTTCCACCTCCACAAAGACCATGGCCAATCTGATGGTAGGCCGCGAAGTGTCCTTTTCCGTGGAGAAAAAAGAGCCTGAGTACCGGGAGACGGTGCTGGAGGTCCGGAATCTGACCGTGAAAAACCAGGATGGGTTTGAGGTGGTAAAGGATGTATCTTTCTCTGTGCGGGGCGGGGAGATCTTTGCTATTGCCGGGGTGTCGGGAAACGGGCAGGTGGAGATTGCTGATGCCATTACCGGGCTTGTGAAGGCGGCGGCAGGAAATATTTTGCTGAAGGGGACGGATATTACCGATTACAGCATCCGTAAGAGGACTCTGGAAGGGATTTCCTATATTCCGGAGGACCGGCAGGCTTTTGGCCTGGTACTGGATTTTACGCTGGGGGAGAATCTGGCGCTGAAGGATTATTTCCGGGAGCCTTTTTCCAAAAAGGGAATCTTAGATCAGGGAGAGTTTGCCCGATATGGGGAAGAACTGACCCAGCGGTACGATATCCGCAGCGGGCAGGGCGTGGATACCGTGGTCCGTTCCATGAGCGGGGGCAATCAGCAGAAAGCGATTATCGGAAGGGAGATTGAACTGAAATCACCGTTGATGATTTTCGTACAGCCGACCCGGGGGTTGGATATCGGCGCCATCGAGAATATCCACCGGCAGATTATCAAAGAGCGGGACGGGGGAAAGGCGATCCTTTTGATTTCTCTGGAATTGGACGAGATTATGGATCTGGCAGATACCATCGGGGTGATCTATAACGGCAGAATCCAGAAGATTGCCGACAGGAAATCTTTGACAGCCAATGAGGTGGGAGAATTTATGATGGGGGTGAAGTCGGATGAAAGGAATTAGCCGTGGATGTAAGCAGGGCATGGTCCGCCTGCTGGGAGATGAGCGGCGTCAGTCGGTGTCAATTCCGCTGTTTGCCATTGTGTTAAGCCTGTTTGCCGGGGCGGTGGTGATTCTTTTCCTGGGGAAGAATCCGGTGACTGCCTACCAGAATCTGCTTCAGGGTTCAGGACTTCTTCCCAAGCCTTCCTATGCGGGATACAAGGGCATCCTGACCGATTTTACCAGTTTTATGAATGCCTGGACTCCTATGCTTTTTGCCTCTCTTTCCGTGGCGGTGGCGCTGAGGGCGGGACTCTTTAACATCGGGGTGTCGGGACAGATGCTGACCGCAGGCTTTCTCGCTACTCTGACTATTGGATACAGTTCCCTGGCAGCGCCGGTTGCCAAACCTTTGGTGCTGGCGGTGGGGATTCTGGCCGGCGCGGCAGTGGGAGGTCTGATCGGGTGGCTGAAGCACCAGTTTAATATAAACGAGGTGGTTTCTTCCATCATGATTAATTATATCGCCCAGTATGTAATCAGCTTTTTTATCAATACTTATTATGTGAATCCGGTGTCGCGGCAATCCAACGCGGTGTCAAAGGCAGCGCGGCTGACCCTGATGGATACGCCGGTGGGAAATCTGAAGATGGACATCCCTCTGGGGATTGTTTTGGCGGTGATAACGGCGGCGCTGATCAAATTCCTGCTGGATCGGACCGTGTTTGGTTACGAGATCAAGTGCGTGGGCACCAGCCGGAACGCGGCCAGATATGCGGGAATCCGTGTGGGGCGCAATATGATCGCTTCCATGATTCTTTCCGGGAGCCTGGCAGGCCTGGCGGGAGTGACTTATTATCTGGGATATTTCGGGTCGATTCAGCCAAGAGTGCTTCCCAGCACAGGATTTGATGCCATAGCCGTATCGCTTCTGGCGAACAGCAATCCGGTGGGAATTATCTTCTCGTCGTTTCTGATCACCATTATCAGCAAGGGGAGCACGTACATGAATTCTTCCTCAGGGCTGGAATCGGAGATTGCGTCTGTGATCACAGGTGTGATTCTTTTGTTTTCGGCCTGCGGGGCGTTTATCCGCTATAAGGTGAAAGGGTTTAAGGACGAACTGGAAGAAGAAAGGGGGAAGGGTTGATGGAGAGGATTATTATTGACGGACTGTCGTTTTCCCTGCCGCTTTTTATCATGGCGATCGGCGGAATCTACAGTGAAAAAAGCGGCATTACCAACCTGGCCTTAGAGGGGCTGCAGGGGGTAGGCGCCTTTACCGGCGCCCTGGCAGCCGTGCTGGTGGCCGGGAGTTTTTCGGATCAGTCCCAGGCGCCTTTTTATCTGGCAGTGCTCTTTGCCATCGTGGGAGGGACTTTATACTCCCTGCTTCATGCCCTGCTCTGTATCCGGTTTAAGGCTAACCAGGTGATCAGCGGCGTGGTGATTAACATTCTTGCCATGGCATTGACGGCGTTTCTGACGAAGTATTTAAACCGCAGTGTGTTCGGTGCGGCGTCAGATAAGTTTGTCCTGGGCGTGTCGTCGCGGATTACGGTGCCGGTGCTGTCCCGGATTCCGGTGCTGGGGGCTGTGTTCAAGGATTTGTATCCCTTTGAGATCATGATTGTGGTTGCGGCTTTTGCGGCCTGGTATGTCATGTATAAGACCCGGTACGGCATGAACCTGCGTGCCTGCGGGGATAATCCTCATGCGGTGGATGCCGCCGGCGTGGATGTGGGGAAGGTCCGCCTGGTGGCAGTTATGGTGTCCGGAGGATTGTCCGGTATGGCGGGAATCTGTTTTGCCTATTCCATTTCAGCGAATTTTTCTTCCAGCATTTATGTGGGGTATGGGTATCTGGCCATCGCGGCCTTGATTTTCGGAAACTGGACCATCCTGCCCACACTGGGTTCCTGCCTGCTGTTTGGATTTGCAAGGTCAGGGGGATATTACCTGGTGCAGAGAATGCAGATGCCCAGCAGTTATTCGGATCTGGTAATGACGCTTCCCTATGTGGTGACATTGCTTCTGCTGGTATTTTTCTCCCGGTATAACCGGTCGCCCAGGGCATTGGGGGAAATCTATGATAAGGGAAAAAGATAGAGGGCAGGAAGGGGAACGGCCAAGATGGATAAACAGAGGAGAGAGAGATGAATATTCGTTTTTATAATGGAAGGGTTCTGGCCATGGATGAGGATATGGAAGTCCAAAAGGGTGAAGTCTGGGTTCAGGGAAACCGGATCGTGTATGTGGGGCCGGGGGAAGATGCGGACGGGAAGAATCCTCCGGCCTGGGACCGGGAGGTCGATGTGGAGGAGAATCTGATTATGCCGGGATTTGCCAATGCGCATACCCATTCGGCTATGACCTTTCTGCGTTCTTATGCGGATGATCTGCCCTTGCAGGAGTGGCTGGAAAAACAGGTGTTTCCATTGGAGGCAAAGCTGACAGGCGAGGATATTTACGATCTCTCCAAGCTGGCGATCCTGGAATATCTGACCAGCGGGATCACCTGCAATTTCGATATGTATTTTCAGCCGGAGATGATTGCCCGGGCGTCGGTGGACTGCGGCTTTCGGACGGTGATGGTGAGCAGCCTGAATAATTTTACATCGTCGCTGGAGGCCATGGAGCAGGAGTATGTAAAATATAATGATTATCATGAATTGATCCGCTATCATCTGGGATTTCACGCGGAGTACACCACTTCGGAGGAGCTGCTTAAGGGAGTGGCGGCTCTGGCAAAAAAGTATCAGGCGCCGGTATTTACCCATAATTCGGAGACCAGGCGGGAGGTGGAGGAGTGTACGGGCCGTCACGGGATGACTCCCACGGCCTATCTGGATTCCCTGGGGCTGTTTGAGTACGGGGGCGGCGGATATCACTGCGTTTATATGACGGATGAAGATATTCGGATTTTCCGGGAAAGAGGCATGACGGCAGTGACCAATCCCGGCTCCAACACCAAGCTTGCCAGCGGAATCGCCAGAATCTCTGATATGATCCATGCAGGGGTGGGCCTGGCCATCGGCACGGACGGGCCTGCCAGCAATAACTGCCTGGACATGTTCCGGGAGATGTTTCTGGTGACGGGCCTGGCCAAGCTGAAAGAGGAAAATGCGGCTGCCGTGCCGGCGCAGGAGGTTCTTAAGATGGCTGTCTGCGGGGGCGCCAAGGCCATGGGGCTTGCCGATTGCGGCTGCCTGGCGGAGGGGAAGCTGGCGGATCTGATTATCATTGACCTGAAACAGCCGAATATGCAGCCCGTCAATAATGTGGTAAAAAACCTGGTGTACAGCGGCAGCAAGCAGAATGTAAAGCTGACGATGGTCAACGGCCGGGTATTATATGAGGAGGGGAAGTTCTTCGTGGGGACTGAGCCGGAAGAAATCTATCAGAAAGCCAATGAAGTGATCCGAAGGATGACAGGACGTACCGATGAAAGATGAATCATGGGAAAAACCTCTTGCTTTTTCGCCTTTTTTGCACTATAATGAGTTGAACTTTTAAGGTTTAAAGTAATGAATTACCAAAAAGATACCAGGAGGATCACGGTTATGGCGTCAACAAAGGAACAAAAAGGCAAATTAAATCTCTGGCAGTCCTTTATTCTGCTTCTGCTGATCGTATTTTCCGTTGCGGTCTGCATTCGTTTAAAAACCGGCGGGCCGATGATCGGATTGTTTGCAAGCTGGGTTATTATTTACCTGTTCTGCAAAGCGTTTCGGATTGATTTTGACTATGTGATCGGAGGGGCCTACGATGCCATCCGTGTGGTGGTGCCGACCCTGTGCCTGCTTATGGCGATCGGCGTGATGATCGGGACCTGGCTTCAGAGCGGGACGATTGCCATGATTATTGTGGGAGGCCTGCGGATGATTCATCCTACGTTTTTGCTGCCCCTGACCCTGATTTTCTGTGCTGTGTTAAGTCTGGTGACCGGCACCTCCTACGGGTCTGTGGGAAGCGCAGGCGTGGCTATGATGGCCATTGGAAACGCTATGGGAATCCATCCCGGCATGGTGGCCGGGGCAGTCATCTGCGGGGCCATGTTTGGCGACAAATTAAGTCCGCTTTCCGATACGACGAATCTGGCTCCGGCGGTGGCCGGCGCTAAGCTGGGCGACCATATCCGTTCCATGCTCTGGACCACGGTTCCCACCTTTGCCGTCACTTTGGTGTTATTTGCCATTCTGGGTGTGATGCAGACCAGCGGAGAATATTCCATGGGGGATCTGAATACCTATATAAACGCATTGAACGGTGAATTTAAGTTAGGGATCGTGACATTGGTTCCGGCAATTTTCATTATTGTTCTGCTGCTGTGTAAGATTAATGCGGTGGTGGCCCTTGGCCTGTCCGGCATGGCGGCCGGTGCGGTATCCTGGTTTTACCAGGGCATTCCGCTGCAAAAGATTATTCAGGTTGCCTACAATGGTTATTCCACGGCGATCGAGGAGCCGATTCTGGCCACGATCCTGAATCGGGGCGGTATGAGCAGTATGATGCAGTATGTGGCGATTATCAGTTTTGCGGTAGGCATGGGCGGCATGCTGGACAAACTGGGAGTTCTGGACAATATTCTGGAAGTGATCGTGAACCGGGTCCGCAGCGACGCAAGCCTGATCTTCTATACGCTTCTGACGGGTTATGTGACCAGCCTGATCAGCTGTTCGCAGCCGATGGCCCATGTACTGACCGGACGGCTGATGGCTCCGCTTTTCAAGCAGAGGAACATTGCGCCGGAGATCCTTTCCCGGAGCCTGGAGGATTCCGGAACTCTGGCCGGCCCTATGATTCCCTGGCATGGATACTGCGTCTATATGTCAGGCACCTTAGGCGTTGCCTGGGCCTCCTTCTTTCCGTTTCTTTTCATGCTGTATCTGACGCCCTTTGTCAGTGTGTTTTATGGCTTATCCGGAATATCCATGAAAAGGACCCTGCCGGAAAAAAATTAAAAAAGCATATTCAGGCTGCGGCTGCGGGTCCCTAAAAAGACAGGCAGCCGTTTCGCCCATGATCAAATAAAAGAAAGACAGGACAAAAAAATTATGATAAAATTGATTGTATCCGATATTGACGGGACACTCCTTCCGGACGGCGGAAATGAACTGAAGCCGGAGTTATTTCAGACAATATTAAAATTGCGGCAGCAGGGAATGCAGTTTGCAGCTGCCAGCGGCCGCCAGTGGGTCAGCATAGAGCGGATATTTGAACCAATAAAAGAAAAGATTTTTTATCTTTCAGATAACGGGGCCTATGTGGGACTGCATGGCCGGAATCTGTACCTGAATACCATAGAGCCGCAATTGGTCCGGCAGATGGCTAAGGAAATCCGGGAGGCGGGGATGATACCCATGATCAGCGGCCCGGATATGGTATACCTGGATGAGAGAGACAAAGAAATCTACGATTGGCTGGTCAACGGCTACAAATTCCGCGTAGAACAGGCAGAGGATCTGATGAAGGTGCCGGAACCATTTATCAAGGTGTCCGCCTATCGCCCCACAGACATAGATCCGGCGACAAAGGAACTGCGCCGGAAATATCAGGACCGTCTTAAGATCACGATTTCCGGCGATATGTGGATGGACTGTATGGCTCCTGGGATCAATAAAGGCGAGGCGGTAAAGCTTTTACAGGAGAGCCTGGGGATCTCTTCCAGGGAAACGATGGTTTTCGGCGATCAGATGAATGATATCGAGATGATGCGCCAGGCGTATTATAGCTTTGCAGTAGGGAACGCCCGGCCGGAAGTGAAAGAAGCCGCCCGTTTTCAGACCGACATCAATGTGCGGGATGGGGTTTTGAAGGTGCTTAAGCTGCTGGCAGACGATTGAGACAGGAATCAGATCTTTGTATGAAGAGGCAGAATGCAAAGAGGGTTTGTATGGAAAGACGAAGAAACAGACAAAGAATGACAAGGCTGCTGGCAGCGATTGGCGTCGGGCTGATGCTGGGCGGCTGCCAGGAAAGCAGTCCGATCACTTCTGAGACTCAGACCGTGGAAGGATATACGGATGCGCAGGTGATGCTGGTGGCGGTAACCGAGAAAAACCGCTATAGTGAAGTATATACGGATCAGATCTGGCAGATTTTGGTGGATAATGAGGGAACGACATTTCAGGATTATCTGCTGGGCGAGATACAATCTTTTTTGAAAGAGGTAAAATTGCTGAATCTGATGGCGGATGAATATGAAATCGGAATAAGCAGCCAGGAACGGGAGCGTTTGCAGGAGCTGACAGAAGATTACTACGGGAGTCTGACGGAGGCGGATCAGGCTTTGATTCGGATCAGCCAGGAAGAGGTTTACGGACTTTATATGGAATATTACCGCGCCTGTAAGCTGGTAGATGAATTGACAAAGGATGTAAATCTGGAGATCAGCGACAGTGAGGCAAAGGTGATTACCGTTCAGGAAATTCAGGTCAGCAGCCATGGCGAGGCTCAAAGCATTCACACCCGTGCAATGAAAGAAGGGGTGGACTTTTATGCTTTGGCAAAGATGGTTTCCGAAGGCGATGAGGCAGAGAAGCCTGTGGGCCGGGGGGAACGTTCCCAGGAATATGAAGATACTGTATTTTCTCTGGCAGCCGGAGAGATCGGCCCGATTATCCGGGAGGGGGAGAATTATTATATTGTAAAATGTATCAGTGATTATGATGAAGAGGCGACATTGGAGCGAAAACAAAAACTGGCGATCCAGAGAAAGAACCTGGCATTTCACAAGATATATGACAGCTTTGCGGCGGAACATTCCGTAGAACTTGGCGGGGATATTTGGGAGAGGATTTCCTTTTCCGAAGAAGAAAATTCGACTACAACAGATTTCTTTGAGTGGTTTGGGGACTATATGGGACAGTAGAAAAAGGGTGAGGAGTCGGAATGATTGCACTGAAAATAGAAGATTTAAAAGGCTTTACTTCCGGATTGTTTATAGGGGAAGTTTTTGACGGATGGCTTTTGCGGGAGGCATCGATCATTACATTTAATGCCTTTTCCATAGATGGAAGGATCCGGCGGGGGTATTTTACCGAGCAGGAGGCAGAGGAGAGCCGGATCGGTGAATTATCGCCGTGGAGGCTGGTGCGCCCCATCTGTTACTCGCTGATCCGGGGAAAGCGGCTGCCGGAGAGTTTTCGGATCACGCTCCAGCTTCCCATAGACATGGTGGAGGATTTTCTGCAGTCCGTGCACCCCCAATTCAGGGCGGAGCAGGTGGGAGGCCTGTACCTGAACATCCGCTATGAGGAGCAGGCATTGCGCTGTGTGACCGGCGTTTCCTTGAATATATTTACCATGGACAAGCGGATTGAGCAGGGATGGGACGGGGAAGTGAAACGGTTTCTGAAGGAAAAGGGGATTGCGTATACGGAGGAATAGGGAAATGATATCAATGGAAACATATGGAGATATTACCGGCCTGCTTGGCTTTGCCGGTGTTTTTGTAAGCCTGGCCGCAGGGATTGCCTATGCGATATGGAAGAAAACATGGAGGTATACCTGGCTGTTTCTCTGTATCGCGGGATTCTGTTTTTTTACTTTCTTGACTAATGTGATTATTATGATCTCGTATGATGACATCAGCGACCCTAATTATGAAACATATAAAAACTGGGATCTTCGCCAGTTTATTCTAAGTGACCTTCGGCGGCTGATGTTCTGGGTGGGAATCGGCGTGTTGAATTATTTTGGCTTTATCCGGAAAAATAAGGTGATCCGCCGTTTGTGCATTTTTGGGGTGTGCGCGTTTTTTTTCCTGCTTTTCTTTGTGATGGTGTTTTGCAGGGTTACTTCTGTTTGAATTTTAAAAGCAACGGATTACTAGCACTCACTGAAAATGAGTGCTAATTTTCTGTTGACAATTGTCCGTGCACGTATTAAAATATACACCAGACGGTGCGCAGAGGCACCCAAAAGTAAGAAAATAAAAGAACAGGAGTGATATGCGATGGGAAGCAAATCAGGCAATTTATCGATTAACAGTGAAAACATATTTCCGATTATCAAAAAGTGGCTTTATTCCGATCATGATATTTTCTACCGGGAACTGGTGTCCAACGGCTGCGATGCCATTACCAAGCTGAAAAAACTGGAACTGATGGGCGAATATGCCAAGCCGGAGGATATGGAGTACCAGATTCAGATCACCGTAGATTCCGAGGAGAAATCCATCCGGGTGAAGGACAACGGCCTGGGCATGACGGCAGAGGAGGTGGAGGAGTATATCAATCAGATCGCTTTCTCCGGCGCGCAGGATTTCCTGGAGAGATACAAGGACAAGGCCAATGAGGACCAGATTATCGGCCATTTCGGACTGGGTTTTTATTCTGCCTTTATGGTGGCGGATAAGGTGACGATCGATACGCTCTCTTACAAAGAGGGAAGCACGCCGGTGCACTGGGAGTCTGACGGCGGCCTGACCTTTGAGATGAGAGACGGGGACAAGGAGGGGCAGGGTACGGTGATTACCCTGTACCTGAATGAGGAAAGCTATGAGTTCTCCAATGAGTATCGGGCCAGGGAGGTGCTGGATAAGTACTGCTCCTTTATGCCGATTCCGATTTTCTTAAGTAACGCCAAGGCAGAGCCGGAGTATGAGACGATTGACAAGGAAGAACTGACGGACAAGGACAGCATCGTGGAGACGGTGGTGGAGCCGGCCAGGACCGAGGAGAGGGAGAATGAGAACGGCGAGAAAGAGACGGTGGAGATTGAACCATCCAAGGAACGCTACAAGATCTTAAAGCGCCCGGTGCCGTTAAACGACACCACGCCCTTGTGGAATAAGCATCCCAACGAGTGTACGGAGGAGGAGTACCGCGCCTTTTACCGGAAGGTGTTTATGGACTACAAGGAGCCTCTGTTCTGGATTCATTTGAATATGGATTATCCCTTCAACTTAAAGGGAATCCTGTACTTCCCCAAGATTAATACGGAGTATGATTCCATTGAGGGGACCATCAAGCTTTACAATACACAGGTGTTTATTGCGGACAATATCAAGGAAGTGATTCCGGAATTTCTGATGCTGTTAAAGGGTGCCATCGACTGCCCGGACCTGCCGCTGAACGTATCCCGGAGCGCGCTGCAGAATGATGGCTTTGTAAAGAAGATTTCTGATTATATTACCAAGAAAGTGGCGGATAAACTGACCGGCATGTGCAAGACAGACCGGGAGAATTACGAGAAATATTGGGATGATATTGCTCCGTTTATCAAGTTTGGCTGCATTAAGGATGAGAAATTTGCAGAGAAGGTCAATGATTATATCCTCTTTAAGAATCTGGATGGCAAGTATCTGACCTTGAAGGATTGCCTGGAGGAGAACAAGGAAAAGCATGAGAACAAGATCTTCTATGTGACAGACGAGAAGGAGCAGAGCCAATACATCAATATGTTCAAGGAGGAAGGGCTGGACGCGGTCATTCTGCCTCACAATATTGACAATCCTTTCATCAATCATCTGGAACAGAAGAACGAGGGCCTGAAGTTCCTGCGTATTGACGCGGATCTTAACGATACTTTCAAGGAAGAGGTTAAGGACGACGACGAGGAATTTAAGAAGACGGCAGAGGCTTTGACTGAGATTTTCAAGAAGGCCCTCGGCAATGATAAGCTGGAGGTTAAGGTTGAGAAGCTGAAGAACGAGAGCATTTCTGCGATGCTGACTGTGGCAGAGGAGAGCCGCCGGATGCAGGATATGATGAAGATGTACAATATGTATGGGATGGACCCGTCTATGTTCGGCGGTGCAGGCGAGACCCTGGTACTGAATGCCAACCATAAGCTGGTGCAGTATGTTTTGAACCATAAGGAGGGGGGGAATACTTCCAAGTTCTGTGAGCAGCTGTATGATCTGGCGCTGCTGAGCCATGGAACGTTGAGTCCGGAGAGGATGACTGGGTTTATTGCCAGGAGCAATGAGATTATGCTGATGATGGCGGGTGAGTAAGGATGTGAGAGAGGGAGTCCCTGGGGTGGGACTTCTTCTTTTTTTGGAGGAATTAAAAACAGGTCGGGGGAGTGAAAAAACAGGCCAGGGTTTGGCAGGGTTTGGCTCCCGTTTTCGGGACAAGTGCTTCCAAAAGTCGCCAAACCTTGTCAACCCCTGGCTCTTTTTCCATGCAGTCCTCTGGTTGCGTACCCCTGGTTGCGTCTCTCCCCTGATTCACAATTGAATTCCTACTAATTTTAATATATACTGTATGATATGCAACAGAGAAAAGGGGAGGCGAAAAATATGTTTTGCAGCAACTGCGGCAAGGAAATTGAAAACGGAGCGGTTTTTTGCCGATATTGTGGGGCGAAGGCAGCGTCGGGAGCGGAAGCGGCGTTTTCCGGGCAGGAACCGGATAAACGTGGCTCAAAAAGAGGGATGGCGTGGAAACTTCTGTGCGTTGTTGGCATTATCTGTGTGTTGTCATTTCTGGCGGTGTTTTTATATATTTCGCGCAGAAACCGGGCATCCAGCATAAGCATGGCCAGAATAGAGGGGCACATCGATATTCTGGACAAGAACGGGAAGGATCTGTCTCCGGTTGAGGATATGAAGCTTTACCAAGGCTATCAGGTGGATACCCAGGAGGAGAGTTATGCCTGGCTGGATCTTGACAGTGTGAAGCTTGCCAAGATGGATGAGGAAAGCCGGATTCAGATTCGATCATCAGGAAAGGATCTGGAGGTGCAGGTGGATTCCGGAAATCTGTATTTTCATATCCGGGAACCTCTGGGAGACGATGAAACCATGAATATCCGTACATCCAACATGGTAGTGGGGATTCGGGGGACCTGCGGATGGGTGGAGATTCCGGATGAGAATCATATGAAGGTCTACATCCTGGAGGGGAGGGTAAGGTGTGCGATCACGGAACCCGGCTCAGGAAAGGAACAAAGGGAAAGCGTTTCGGCGGGAGAAATGGCGGAGATGTCGCTGTCGGAGGATAACGAGGGGCAGATTCAGACCAGCAGGTTTATGGAATCGGACATCCCTGATTTTGTGAGAGAGGAATTGGAAAAGGATGAGGCGTTGAGCGGGAAAATCCTGGATGCCTCTGGTTTGGATATCGAATCGGAGGAGTTGCCTGAGGCAGATCCCAAAGCAGCCTTCTCGGAGGCTCTCTCTGACCTGATTTCCACTTACGGAGTTTTCCGCACGAATCAAAGTGGAGTCATGAGCACTACCCAGGATTCGTGGATGAATCCGGGCGGAGTGATAAGCGCAACCATCTTGGACTTTGACCTGGATGGAGAAGAGGAAATGATGGTATGCTATACGGAACCATCAGCGGACATGTCCGGAGAATATGAAATCATGCTGGCTATGTATGAGGCGGCGGAGGGGAATGCCGTTTTGGCAGATAAAGTTCCGCTTGTCGCCTATCAGGAATGGAATGGTGCTTTTCGCCTGTCGGGGAATCAATGGATGGACATATTTCTGGATGTGAACGCTGTGAGGACAAACGGCCGCTGCTATATCATGTTTGAGGAAAGGCAGATTGCGAGGGCCTTTGCTGACGGACAGGATAATAATTACTGGCTTATGGTTTATGAAGACGGGAAATGGAATTATGCCGGTTCCTTTACTCAGGATGCGATAGGAAGTGCTGGTTTCAGCTATACGGGTTATGAATTTGAGAATGGAGCGCTGGTGAGTTCACAGGTTTATTATGACGAGCAAAGCATGTGGGAAGGGACCAGTGCCTTGTATGAGGACTTTTCGGTTGCGATAACAGAATTTTTTGGTAAATTCGGAATCCGCTTAATAAGTGATGTTGACCTATATGGTTCTGACGTAATCCCCATGCTTGCTGACGACAATGACAAGACAGCCATATTTGCATTTACCAATCGGCTAAGTGCAACAGCAGGCCAGCCCATGGCTTATCAGTGCAGTGCAATCCTCAATGTGGACTCCGGGTCGGCGGTCTTTGATGAAGCTGCGTCTGTTCCTGATTCGGATTTTTCCGGTTCCATGCCGTCTTCTTCGGACACTGTCTTATCGGGAGAATCCGACTATCTTCTGCCGGATATCAGCAGCAGGTATCTGACGGAGGAGGAGGTCAGCCGGCTGTCAAAGGAGGATCTCCGTCTGGCAAGGAATGAGGTGTATGCCCGTTATGGCAGGCTCTTTAATTCGCCGGATTTGCAGGATTATTTCAACAGTAAGAGTTGGTACCATGGCCAGATTCCGGCGGATCAGTTTGACGAATCTGTGCTGAATGATTATGAGAGGCAGAATCTGGATGCAATCCGGAAGGCTGAGGAGCGGATACCATAAACGTTTTGCTGCCGGCCAGGAACCGATAAAAGAAAGGGGATTGTATGGAACAGATTTATAAATATCCCAGAACCCGTCATGTGGAAGGCTCGAGAAAGCAGGCGGGGGATGAGGATTTAAACAGTGTTAAATTTGCAGAGATCCGCGGGAGATATCTGGCGCTGGAGGAGAAGATTGACGGGGCCAACTGCGGAATCAGCTTCAGCGGGGACGGAAGGCTGTATCTGCAGAGCCGGGGGCATTTTTTAAACGGCGGATATGGAGAACGGCAGTTTGATTTGCTGAAGGTGTGGGCAAAACGTTTCCGGGATGAACTGTGGAAGACGCTGGGGAGCCGCTATGTGATGTATGGGGAGTGGATGTTTGCCAAGCATACGGTGTTTTATGACCGATTGCCCCATTATTTTATGGAATTTGACATTTTTGATAAGGAAAAGGAACGGTTTTTCTCCACAGCAAAGCGGAGGGAGATTCTGAAAAATGTACCCTTTGTGCGGTCTGTGCCGGTGCTGGAAACGGGGCGGTATGAGAAGCTTGCGGATATTACCAGGCTGATCGGGCATAGTAATTTTATATCCGCTGAGCCGGCAAAAAGCCTGCAGGAGCAGTGTGAAAAATACGGGGTGGATGCAGGACGGACAAGGGAGCAGACCGATCTGGGAGGAATCATGGAAGGGATTTACATTAAGGTGGAAGAGGGGGATTATACCGTGGACCGGCTCAAATATGTCAGAAATTCCTTTTTGAATTCGATTCTGGACTCGGAGAGCCATTGGATGAACCGGCCTTTGGTGGCGAACCGTTTGGCAGAGGGAGTGGATTTGTTTTTGTGAAGTTCTGGCGTTTGTGGCCGTATTGTGAGAAAATGGTGTGAGAAGAGAGGGCAGAGATACTATGGATTTACAGCACAAAGGGATATTGGACTGGATCAGGGAGAGCGGCTTTTCCCTGGACAGGCTGGCAGAGCGATATCCGGAATTGGAGATTTTAAAAGGGGTCTGTCAGAATCCGGAGTACCACGCAGAGGGGGACGTATATATCCATACCGGGCTGGTCTGCCGGCAGCTTCTGAAGCTTCCGGAGTGGGAGAAGCTGACAGGCCGGGAGCAGGAGATGCTGTTTCTGGCTGCGTCATTCCATGATATCGGAAAGCCGGCCTGCACGAAATTTGAGGATAACCGATGGACCTCGCCCAAACATACGATCGTGGGGGAAAAGGTGTTTCGCGCCATGGTTTACCGGGAGGCGGACCGATTTGGCCTGACTTGGCAGGAACGGGAACTGGCTGCCAAGCTGGTGCGGTTCCACGGACTGCCGGTGTGGTTCTGGAAAAAGAAGCGGATGGAGTATGATCTTCTGCGGGCGGCAGAGGCGGTGCCGCTGAGGCTTTTGTATCTGCTGGCCAAGGCAGATGCCAGGGGGAGAGTCAGCAGGGAGCCGGGAGAACTGGAGCAGCACGGAGAGCTGTTTGCAGAGTATGGGAAGGAACTGGGAATCTGGGAGAAGCCGTACCCCTTTGCCAATGACTATACGCACTATCAATATTTTCATAAGGAGGAACTGCAGCCGGGAGCGCAGATTTATGATAATACGGAATTTGACGTGTGGATGATGGCGGGACTTCCTCTGGCGGGGAAGGATACCTGGATTGAGAAGAACCGAAATCAGGGGAATTTCATGAAAGGCCCTGTGATTTCCCTGGATGAGATTCGGGAAGAACTGGGCATATCCCCCAAGGATGGTTCCGGCAAGGTGGCCGCACTTGCCATAGAACAGGCCAGAAAGCTGCTGAGGAAGAAGGAACCCTTTGTCTGGAACGCCACAAATCTGATGCAGGAGACCAGGCAAAGGCTCGTCCGGCTGTTTGCCGGATATGGGGCCAGGGTGCATATCTTGTATCTGGAAGCGCCCTACGCAGAACTTTTAGAGAGGAACCAGACCCGCAAGAGGCAGATTCCGGAGAATGTACTGGAGCAGATGATTGATAAGCTGGAGATGCCGGAATCTTGGGAGGGGTATGAGGTGAGATATCTTTCTGGCGGTGTTTCAGGTCGGGGAGGACGGAAAATTGAGCCGGAGAAGTGAGTATGAGGCGGGAACGCCGGTTTGCATTAAGGCGGTGAGGAGGCCGTTCTGAAAAATACGCTGCAAAAAGCCTGCCTGGTCGGTTTTTTTGCAGCGGGTGATTTTGGGAATGGAGGAGGAAATTTATCGCTTTTTGATCCTGAGAATCTGTGGAGCAGCCAGCGCCGGGGCCGGCGCCGGAATCGCTTATCTGAGCGGATATTCCATAAAGGAGTCCGGCCATGAGAAATATGAGAATTTCCGCGATGCCATGGAAACCCAGGGACTTCCGGCGGTTCCGGATCCGATCGTGGATGGCGAGCCTCCTTTTGTGGCAGATATGGATGCAGGGTATCATGCCATGAGCCAGCTTCTTGGGCGGACAAGAGACTTTACAGCGGTGTTTGCAGTCAATGATCTGGTAGCTGTCGGAGCCATGAAGGCTTTGAGGGAGCAAGGGCTTCGGGTACCGGAGGATGTGTCGGTGGTGGGTTGTGACAATATTCAGTTTTCCTCTTATATGGAACCCCAGCTGGCCGCCATCCGGGTTCCCAAGGCAGAGATGGGCAGGCTGGCGGCAGGCATGAATAAGGAGACAATATCCGCAAATGGAAATAACCGACACGACAATATAACGAGATGATGTCATCCGAGTATTGAAATATCTGAAATATATGTTATAATAAGTAGTAATTAAAACTATGTATGATGGTAGGATGATTTCAGGAGGATGAACATGAGTTATAAAATTGTCGGTGACAGCTGTCTGGATTTGACGAAGGAAATGAGAGGGGATTCACGGTTTCAGATTGTGCCGCTGACATTACAGGTAGGCGATACCATGATCGTGGATGACGAGAGTTTTGAGCAGAGTGCGTTTTTAAAGCTGGTAAGAGAAAGCCAGGATTGTCCCAAGACCGCATGTCCGTCCCCGGAGGCCTTTAAAAGGGCATATGAGTGTGAGGCGGAGGATATCTATGTCCTCACGATTTCCAGCCATTTAAGCGGTTCTTACAACAGCGCCATGGTGGCAAAGAACATGTATGAGGAAGAGCATGGCCATGAGAAGAATATTCTGGTTATCGATTCGGAGTCTGCTTCCTCCGGGGAGTTGAACCTGGCTGTGTCCATCTGTGAGATGTATGAGCAGGGGATGGGTTTTGCAGAGGTTTCCAGGCGTATCCTGGAGCTGAGAGATCAGCAGAAGACCTATTTTGTGCTGGATTCCCTGGAATATCTCCGGAAGAACGGAAGACTGACAGGACTGCAGGCGTTTTTTGCCACGGCGCTTAATATCAAGCCGGTGATGGGAGCGGACCATGGCGTGATTGTCAAGCTGGACCAGGCGAGAGGCCTGGTGAAGGCGTTTGCGAGGATGAGCGAGATCGCTGCCCGGGAAAGAGGCGTGGCAGATCCGCTGAGGGTGGTGATTGCCCACTGCAACGCACCACAGCGGGCGCAGCAGGTCAAGCAGATGCTGGAACAGGAGTTGGAAAAGAGCGGTTCCCGCTGGGAGGCCGTGATTACGGAAACGGCAGGCGTGGCGACGCTGTACGCAGGAGACGGAGGGATTATACTGGCCATGTAAGGTGGATGGCCGGCAGGAACAGTCGAAAATAAAGGGAAGAGGCCGTAGGCTGTGAAGGCAGCCTGCGGGTCTTTTTTTAATGTTATTTATTGCAAGATTTATGCAATAATGTACTAGCCATATGGTAAAAAATCTGATAAGATAATTATGCAATATAAAATTGCAGAAAGAGAGGATGGAAAAATGGCAAAGGTATATGCAATGATTGCAGACGGAACGGAAGAAGTGGAGTGTCTGGCTGTGGTGGACATTTTGCGGAGAAGCAAAATAGAGACCGTTCTGGTATCCGTGAACGGCTCAAAAACAATAGTCAGTTCCCATCAGGTACGGATTGAGGCGGATGCGGTGATTGCGGATATCGATTTTTCGGACGGCGATGTTATTTTCCTGCCGGGAGGAATGCCGGGAGCAGAGAATCTGTCTGCCTGCGAACCGTTAATCGCCGCGCTTTCCCAGGCGGAGGCAGACGGGCGGAGGATTGCGGCGATCTGCGCGGCGCCGGGGGTAGTACTGGGACGCCACGGATTTTTGAAAGGAAAGACAGCCACCTGTTTCCCGGGATTTGAGAAAGAATTCCAGGGCGGGGAATATACCAGCCAGGGTGTGGTGACAGACGGAAAGATAACCACGGCCAGAGGCCTGGGATTTGCGATCGATCTGGGTTTGGAACTTGTGCGCCTTTTGGCGGGGGATGCTGCCGCGGAGGATGTGAAAGGAAAGATTCAGTACAGCTGAATGCAAGGCAGATAAGAAGGGAGTCGATAAATGACGTATTATTTGATTGATTATGAGAATACAGGGGAGAGCGGGCTGAATGGCCTGACCGAACTTGAGAGCAGTGATGAAGTGGTTATCTTTTACAGTGAGAATGCGGACAAGATGAGCTTTGACCTGCATCGGAAGCTGCAGGAGTGCCGCGCGCTTATTGAATTCAGAAAGATTGCCACCGGCAAAAAGAACGCTCTTGATTTTCAACTGGCGGCTTATCTTGGTTATCTGATGGCAAAGGAGGAGAATGGCAGGTTTTGTATTGTCAGCAAAGATCTTGGCTATGAGGTGCTTTTGGATTTCTGGAAGGGGAAGAATATCCAATTGATTGATGCCATTTCTGCGGAGACGGAGGTAAAGGAAGAACGCCGGAACGAGATGGAGGAGTCTCTCAGGAAACTGATTGGGGAAGACGATCTGCAGACCGTGCTGGATTTTGTCAGCAGTGGCAAAAGCAAGCAGGCGGTCAATAATCTATTGGTGAAACAGTATGGAAGCAAGAAGGCGGGAGAACTGTACAAAAAGATCAAACCGCTTTTAAAAGAGAAAAAGGGGAAATAAAAAAATGGTTCGTTTGAGCACATTATGTTATATCCAGCGCGGCAACCAGTATCTGATGCTTCATCGGACAGTGAAAAAGAATGATATCAATAAGGATAAGTGGATCGGCGTCGGAGGGCATTTTGAGGAGGACGAGAGTCCGGAGGAGTGCCTTTTGAGGGAGGTAAAAGAAGAAACCGGATATACGCTGACTTCCTATCGTTATCGGGGGATCGTGACTTTCGTGTCCGGAGACGGCGTTACGGAATATATGTCCCTGTTTACGGCAGACGGGTTCTGCGGGCAGGAATCGGCCTGTGATGAAGGGGAACTGGTGTGGGTGGATAAAGAGGATGTGTACAAATTAAACATTTGGGAAGGAGACCGGATCTTTTTCCGCCTTCTGGAGAAGACCGATCGTTTTTTTTCTCTGAAGCTGGTATATGACGGAACGGGCGTTCTGCTCTCGGCGGCTTTAAACGGCAAAGCGATAAAGTCAGGAGATGTCTGATTTGAGAAAATCGTTGATCTCGGCTCCGATAAAGAGGATGCAGATACAGAAGTATAGCCAGAACATCAGAAGGACGACGGCGGCCAGACTCCCATACATGTAGGAAAAACTGCTGAAATTAGAAAAATAAAGGGAAAACCCACAGGAAAACAACAGCCAGCATATGGCTGCAAAAACGGCCCCGGGCAGCTGCTGCCAGGGGTCTTGTTTTTTTGCCGGGACAATGCTGTAGAGCAGCACAAAGGAAAATAAAAACAGCAGAATGGCAAGCAGTCCCCGAAAGCTGATGACATGGCGGACAAAGCTTTCCAGGAACGGAAAAACGCATACAAACAGATTCTGCAGGGAATTGCCGAACACCAGAAGGGTCAGCGACACTGCACAGACAATCATGAAAAGAAGCGTATAGCCGGTGCAGACGAGACGGCGGACAAGATAATTCCGCTTTCTGGTGATGCCATAGATCCGGTTCAGTCCCCGTTCAATGCCCATCATGCCGCGGGAGGCGGACCACAAGGCCAGGAGGGCGGTCAGAGAGAGCATGGTCCCGGGAGATTTCAGATACAGATCATCCACAATGCCCAGGACGAGGGCATCGAGCATATCCGGCATGATCTGCACCAGGATAGCCTGCAGGTCGGATTTGTTGACAGAGGGGATGAACTGGATTAGGGTCAAAAGGAGCATAATAAAAGGAAAAGAGGCAAGCACAAGAAAAAAGGATGCCTGGGCGGCGTATACCGTGACCTCATCCCTGCCGTATTTCTGCCAGATTTTCATACATTTTAAGGAAAAATGAATCATATTCGAGACCTCTTTGGACCCTGTTTTGTAATTATAGTAACATGAGACGAGAGAAATGACAAGGAGGGAAAATCGCTGAAAGAGTAAGGAAAAGTCCTTGTCAGAGATATCGGAGGTATGCTACAATCTTCGCAGACAGAAGCACAGGATGGAGGGAATTATGAGAATACTGGTCAGATATTTGAAGGAATATAAGCTGGAGAGTGTGCTGGGACCGCTGTTTAAACTGTTGGAGGCCAGCTTTGAGCTTCTTGTTCCGCTGGTGATGGCGCAGATTATCGATGTAGGGATTAAAAATCAGGATCTTTCTTATGTTCTGAAGATGGGCGGTCTGCTTGTATTGTTAGGGATGATCGGACTTTTCTGCGCTTTGACGGCGCAGTATTTTGCGGCTAAGGCGTCTGTGGGGGTCTGCACGACGCTTAGGAATAATCTGTTTGCTCATATTGGAAGCCTTTCTTACAATGAACAGGATAAGATCGGTACGGCGACGCTGATTACCAGGATGACCAGTGACATCAATCAGGTTCAGTCGGGACTGAATCTGGCTCTGCGTCTGCTTTTGCGGTCGCCGTTTGTCGTGTTTGGCGCAATGGTGATGGCCTTTACCGTGAATGTAAGAGCGGCCATGGTGTTTGCGGTGGCGATTCCCGCCCTCAGCGTGGTGGTATTTGGCATTATGGGGTTCAGTATGCCCTTGTATAAGAAGGTGCAGCGGCAGCTGGATCAGGTGACGCTGGCTACGCGTGAGAATCTGACCGGCGTGCGGGTGATCCGGGCATTTAACCGGCAGGAAGACGAGATGCTGCGCTTCGATGAATCCAATGATATGCTGGTACGGTTTCAGATCTTTGTCGGCAAGATCTCGGCGCTGATGAATCCGCTTACGTATGTGATTATCAATCTGGCGATTGTTGCGGTGGTGTGGATTTCCGGGAAGCAGGTGGATGCCGGGATTATCACGCAGGGAGAGACCGTGGCCCTTGTCAATTATATGTCGCAGATCCTGGTGGAACTGATCAAACTGGCGAATCTGATCGTGTCCATTTCCAAGGCATTGGCCTGCGTGAACCGCGTCGGCTTGATTTTCGAGGAAAAAAGCAGCATTTCGGAACCCAAAACGGAAATCGGAAAACAGCAGGAAACAGCCGGGCAGACAGCAGCAGTCTGTTTTCGGAATGTGGATTTTGCGTATCAGGGCGCGAAAGAGGATTCCCTTTCCGGTATTGATTTTACGGTGGGACAAGGGCAGACGGTCGGCATTATCGGCGGCACCGGTTCCGGGAAATCCTCCCTGGTGAATCTGATTTCGAGATTTTATGATGTGCGGGAGGGGGCCGTGTTTGTAGATGGCCGGGACGTACGGGAATATCCGCTGCAGGAATTGCGCCAAAAGATAGGAATGGTGCCGCAAAAGGCAGTGCTTTTTAAAGGGACCTTGCGGGAAAATATGCAGTGGGGGAAAAAGGATGCTACCGATGAGGAGGTTTATCAGGCCCTGAGGATCGCACAGGCGATGGAGTTTGTGGAGGGTAAAGAGCAGGGGCTGGACTTGCCCATTGATCAGAACGGGAAAAACCTTTCCGGCGGACAGCGCCAGCGGCTGACGATTGCCCGGGCCCTGGTGAAACGCCCGGAGATCCTGATTATGGACGACAGCGCTTCCGCCCTGGATTTCGCTACCGATGCCAGGCTGCGCAAAGCGATTCAGGAGGGAACGGAGGGGATGACGGTATTTATTGTCTCTCAGCGGGCGACCACGATCCGGAATGCAGATCAGATTCTGGTATTGGATGACGGCCATCTTGTAGGCAGGGGAACCCATCAGCAGCTGCTTCAGGATTGTGAGGTTTACCGGGAAATCTGCCTGTCCCAGCTTTCAAAGGAGGAGATGTAACAGATGAAGACATCACTAAAACAACATGGATCAACTTTGTCGAGAATCCTTAACTATATCGGCGTTTACCGGTGGCTGGTGCTTTTGTCCTTGTTTCTGGCGGCAGTGACGGTCGCCACTACTCTTTATGCCCCGATTCTGGTGGGAAAAGGGGTGGATTTGATTTTAGGGCCGGGACAGGTGGATTTTGCCGGGCTGGCGGTGATTTTAAAGCAGATTGCAGCGGTGATATTCGTGACTGCCCTGGCGCAGTGGCTGATGAATCATATCAATAACCGGATTACCTATCATGTGGTGAAGGATATCCGGACCCGCGCATTCAATCATCTGGAGGTTCTTCCGCTTGGCTATATGGATTCCCACCAGTACGGCGATGTGATCAGCCGGGTGATTGCAGATATCGATCAGTTTTCCGAGGGTCTGCTGATGGGTTTTACACAGCTTTTTACCGGAGTTCTGACGATTGTGGGAACGCTGGGATTTATGCTTGTAGTCAATCCGATGATTACGGCGGTTGTGGTGCTGGTGACGCCGCTTTCCCTGTTTGTGGCAAGCTATATTGCAAAGAAGACCTTTTCCATGTTTCAGCTCCAGTCTAAGACAAGAGGGGAACTGACCTCTCTGATCGATGAGATGATTGGCAACCAGAAGGTGGTGCAGGCCTTTGGATATGAGAAAGAGGCGCAAAAGAGGTTTGAGGAGATCAATGAGCGGCTGCGTTCCTACAGTCAGCGGGCGATTTTTTTCTCTTCCATCACCAATCCTTCCACCCGTTTTGTCAATAGCATGGTATATGCCAGCGTGGGTATTACAGGGGCATATGCGGCAATCCGCGGCCTTCTGAGCGTGGGACAGCTTTCGATTTTTCTCAGTTACGCCAATCAGTACACCAAACCGTTCAACGAGATTTCGGGAGTGGTGACGGAGCTGCAGAATGCCCTGGCCTGTGCGGCGAGAGTGTTTGAACTGATCGATGAACCTCCGATTCCGGCGGAGGATGAAAACGCGGTTGTGTTAAAGGAAGTGGAAGGCCGTGTGGAATTAAAGGATGTTTCTTTTGCTTATCATCCGCAGTCCCCGCTGATTGAGCATTTGAATCTGGAGGTCAGGCCGGGCCAGAGAATTGCCATCGTGGGGCCGACCGGGTGCGGCAAAACGACATTGATTAACCTTCTGATGCGTTTTTATGACGTCAATGGCGGTGAAATCCGGGTGTCGGGACATGATATCCGCCGTGTAACCCGCAGAAGCTTACGGGCCAATTATGGGATGGTACTGCAGGAAACCTGGCTCAAGTCCGGAACGATTCGTGAAAATATTTCCTATGGGAAACCGGATGCTTCTCTGGAGGATGTGATACAGGCAGCCAAGGCGGCGCACGCCCATAGTTTTATCAAGAGGATGCCTCAGGGTTATGATACGGCGATCACCGAGGACGGGGGGAATCTGTCCCAGGGGCAGAAGCAGCTGCTCTGTATCGCCCGCGTCATGCTGTGCCTGCCGCCGATGCTGATTCTTGACGAGGCAACCTCCTCGATTGATACCCGTACGGAAATCCGCATTCAGAAGGCATTTGCGGCGATGATGGAAGGAAGGACGAGTTTTATTGTGGCACATCGTCTGTCTACCATTCGGGAAGCGGATATGATTCTGGTTATGAAGGACGGTCATATTATTGAACAGGGGACGCATAACGGGCTGCTGGAACAGAACGGATTCTACGCGGGACTGTACAGAAGCCAGTTTGCACAATAGTAAAAAGGCAGCAGGAGATATCATATGAGAACAGGGAAAGAAAATTTCCAAAGACATGACTGGATATTGGCGGCAGTGCTTTTGGCGCTGGCGGCGGCGCTGGGGGGCGGGTATTATCTTGCCCACCGCGAACCCGCCGTGCGGGCGGAAGTCACGGTTGACGGGAAGCTGGTGGAGACCTTGGATTTGTCTAAGGATCAGGAGATTACGGTTCACGGTGCCCGGGGAGGGGTGAACCGGCTGGTGGTTCAGGAGGGGGCGGTCTGGTGTGAGGAAGCTTCCTGCCCGGATCAGGTGTGTGTCCACCAGGGAAAGCAGTCGCGGGACGGAGAATTGATTGTCTGTTTGCCCAGTCTGATGATTGTGCAGATAAAAGCGAAAAAGCGGTGATATTCTTTTGAAAGGCTTCTGGACAGGAAAGGCGGGAAAATCAGTGAGAGAAGCAGTGAACCTTACAGGGATGGTCTTAAAATCCTCCCCGGTGGGGGAATATGACCGGCGGCTGGTGCTTCTGACCCGGGAGCGGGGAAAGATCACGGCTTTTGCCCGGGGGGTCAGGCGGACGGGAAATGCCCTGATGGCCGCCAGCCGGCCCTTTGTGTTTGGGAATTTCCGGCTGTATGAAGGGCGGGAGGCCTACAGCCTGGCTTCTGCGGAGGTGAAGAATTACTTTACGGAGATTGCCGGCGATGTGGAGGCGGCGTGTTATGGCTCTTATTTTCTGGAATTTGCCGATTATTACGGGCGGGAAAACGTGGAGGGGAAGGAGTTTTTGCTACTGCTTTATCAGTCTCTGCGGGCGCTTTTGAAGCCGGCGATTCCCAATTCGCTGGTACAGCTGGTGTTTGAACTGAGGGCCATGGCGATCAACGGGGAATATACATCCTATCCGCCGAAAAAAGTCAGTGATTCGGCAGCATACGCCTGGGAATTTATCATTTCCTCGCCTTTGGAGACCCTCTATACCTTTGTACTAAAGGAGGAGGTACAGCGGGAACTGAGGGGGTGCGTGGAGATGAATAAAGGACTGTTTGTGGACCGGGAGTTTAAGTCTTTAGGGATCTTGCGGGAGATGCAGAGATAGGGGAGAAGGTTTAGTTTGGGGAATAATGATAGTGGTATCTGTGAAAACTGAACTATGGTTGATAAGTTGGCAGAGGAGGGACAAAAGGTGCTGTTGAGATATGTGGTTAGTAACTATAAATCGATAGGACATCCGGTAGAATTCAGCATGCTTC
>CAMSTY010000037.1 GCA_947063875.1 uncultured bacterium | reverse complement strand
TTGCTCAATACAAAGGCCACTATCTGAACGCATTGATTTCAAAAATATCACTCAGCGAAAAGGAACTTATCCGAAACTGGACTAATTTTGGAAGGTTGAAAAGAGAAGCGAAACAATGTCTCACAGAAGCAAACCTGCTGATCAGCAAATATCTGGATTATTCCATGATGTCCCAGGAGACTCGTTACGAACTGTTTCGGAAAATGGATGTCACAGTATGCCCTTACTGTAACCGCCAATATATCCATACCGCTTCTCTGACGGATAACGGGCCCTATTTTGGCGATCTGGACCATTTTTACCCTCAGAGTTACTATCCGCTGTTTTCCCTGTCTTTATGGAATCTCATTCCGGTATGCAAACCATGCAATCAGCTTTTCAAGCGCCAATACAACAGAAAACTTTTATCTCCGCAGTCTGCCGGCTTTGATGACGACTGTATTCTGGAAATCAGCGCCCGGGACACAAAGGCTCTCCTCGGCTTTAATGGCCGCTTTGACATCCATTGGAACATTCCTTCTTATGTCCCTGTTGACAAGGCAGACAAAATCCGGGAGAATCTTAAACTTTTTCATCTGAATGACGTATATCAGTACCATAAGCCTGATATACAGCGGCTCCTCCAAAAACATTATCTGTACTCAAAAAGTTACTTTCAAAAAATAAATAAACTATTAATGCGGCTCCCATTATCCGAAGAAGAAAAAAATTATCTTCTCTATGGAACAAGTCTGAACAAAGATCAATTTCATAAAGAATTATTGGGAAAAATGACTTATGATATTATAATGCGATAAATCTTAAGGTGAGCTGCTATTATTCCGACACCGGAAGCTTTTACCGAAGTCCTTCATCCAAAAGCTTCCGGTAGTTCTCCCAGCTCACATACTGCCCGCCCATGCTTTCCAGATGCTCCGTGTAAAACTGGCAATCAATAAAAAGGAAATGATTATTCTGCAGCAATCCGGCAAGAGCAATCAGGGCCATCTTTGAACCGCTCTTCCGTTCCGAAAACATACTTTCTCCGAAAAAGCATTTTCCAATCGCTACCCCGTAAAGGCCCCCGGCAAGTTTTCCATCCTCATAGGCCTCCACGCTGACTGCCGCACCTTTCTGATGGAGCGCAAAATAGGCCTCCTCCATCTCGTCGCCAATCCATGTGCCTTCCTGCTCTTCCCGCTTAATCCGGCATCGATGCATGGTATCCCGAAAATCCCTGTTTATCAAAATCTGTATTTTGTGTTTTTTGATATGTTTTTTCATAGAATGTGATATATGAACCGAACCCGGAAAAATCAGATACCGTTCATGAGGGCACCACCATAAAATTTCTTCTCCAGGATTAAACCAGGGAAATATACCATTGGCATACGCAAGAAGAAGCCGGTCCACGCTCAAATCGCCGCCTACTGCAAGAAGGCCGTCTTTCTCCGCCAGCTGCGGATTGGGAAAACACAGTTCGTTTTTATCTAATTGAAACACTGGCATAAAATCACCCCTTATTCGTTCTAATTGCCAGGAACCATTTTTTGTCTATACTTCAATATAATTGTATCATAAATGACTTTTATTTTCATTATTTCTGGCAAATAAACAAATATACCCTTTTGACTTTTAATTCTCTTTTTATTATAATAATAATAGCTGTTTTATCTGTTTACAAATTCGTTTTCAAGTAAGGAGGTCATTATGATTAAGCGAAAAAGTTTATTTTTATCAACAGTTTTTGCAACCGGATTTCTGATGGCAGCATTTGTCACAACAGCACTGGCTGCCCAGATCACAGAAGAAAACGCAAAATCCATCGCTCTGGAAAATGCCGGTATAAAAGCGGAAGATGTGACTTTTATTCATTCAGAGCAGGAACATGATGACGGTAAGACTGTTTTTGATGTGGGATTTATAACTAATACCAACGAAGAATACGATTACGAAATTCTGGCAGAAACCGGAGAAATCCTGGGAATCGATTACAAAAAGAAGTCTCTTCCCGCTTCAAAAGGAAGTTCTGCTAAAAATACCACCTTAACCCAAGCAGAAGAAATCGTGCTGAAGCACGTCGGCAAGCCATCCGATCAAGTGACATTTATCAAGAAGGATACTGATCTTGATGACGGACGAATTATCTATGAAATCGAGTTTTATACAGACAACTATCAAAAATATGAATATAAAGTTGATGTTGAAAGCGGAGAAATCATTGCCTGGGACTTCGACTCCAATAGCGCCTACGCCCGCCAATACGATGCTCTTCCCGATAAACACAATTCCCAATCTGCCTCCAATAAGCAAAGCAAATCCGCCCGCCAATCTACGGCAGATAACGCCTCTGCTATCAGTCTTGACGATGCAAAGGCTATTGCATTAAAAAAAGCCGGATTAAAAGAGAACCAGGTTACCTGGGGAAGAGTCTATAAGGAACAGGATGATGGCCGGTTGATTTTTAATGGAGAATTTTTCTATGATACTATGGAATATGAATTTGAGATAGATGCTGCTACCGGAACAATTCTGGATTGGGATATTGAGAGTATTTTTGATTAAAAGATTTTATTGCTTTTTTGAAAAAGGCTTATGGATGAAGCATTTTGGCTTTGCCCATAAGCCTTTTAATCCTTAGCATTGATTTTTATGTCTTGAATTTTGTAGGCTTAGGATTTGGTATATAATGTAGGCATTGCAAAAAAACATTGTGTATGAAATTATGGAAATAATGTCTTTAATTGATGGTCAACGCAGCTGTTGTTACTGTTTTAAACTCCTGTAAACTTCCATCTGATTCAAAAACGGAATATCCTCCTCTTAGACGATATTTTCCCGCTGACATCCCTGAAAGTTCATAAGTGACTGTTGCCATTGATAAATTAGGATAGTCTTCCTCTAACCATTGAACCTCTTTACGGTGTACATTTGTCCAGCTGCCATTCTCCAGCTTTTGCAAAGTCACAGACATCATTATCTTTCTCATATCTGTATGACATAAAATCTCAGAATAAATTCCCAATCTATGATAGCCTTCTTCTGACAATTCTAGCTGAACAGAAGATATTAACTGCCCTCTCGGAGATGCTTCTATTCTAACAAAATCTTCACCTTCATACGTTCTTGTTATACCAGTTTCATCTGATAAAGTTTTACTTTGTGCATATGCTGTAGTCACTAATGCCATTATTAGCATTATCGATAAACATACAGTTAAACTATTTTTTAAAAATTTTTTCATGCTCCTTTTCCTCTTAACTATTGATATCTTAGTCCCTTTACTATTTCAATAAATTCTGTTTTATCCATAACTCCCGAAATATAGTAAAATGCTTCTTCGCCTTCTATACCCACACTATATTCTATCTCTCCATTCTTCAGTTTATTTTCTTCCAAATATACATTCTTTTCAATCCATTCATTATATATTTCCAGCTGAGAATCCCGATCTGAATCTAATATGGAAATTATATTTTTCTCTTTATTTTTATCTTCTTTTAAATATATATATTGACCTTTATATGAAAATTTAAGAACTATGTGCTCTTTTTTTAGTTCCATTTTATCAAATTGCATTTCATCTGGCATATAATCTAACATTAAAACTGGTATATTCAATTCTTTATATATCAATTTGTAAACTTCATCAAGTTTATCATTTATAATTTCTGCTGGTGCATTATGCTTTATCAGCATGTTTCCTTTCCGCTGCTCAGGAAACTGTTGATATTGATGCTCACTCCTTGCCGCCGAACTAATCCCCCCAGCCAACATCCCTCCAATCACTACCGTCAGTGCCGCAACCTTTGTAACCTGCTTTCTTCTGGCCGTCTGCCTTCTCCTATATTCCCTCTCCTTTTCTGCCTCCACCTTGGCCATGACAAGACTTGCTCCCAGACGGGCCTCCTGCTTTATCCTTTCGGCCGCTTCTGGATGCAAGGCTTTTTCCTGTTCCCATTCCCGCTCGGCTTCTTCCATTTCCCGCAGCAAACTGTCATCATCCATGTCAGCCGTTATCCGAAGCCAAGATTCTATTTGACTTTGCTTCTCATCATATGATTTTTTCAAAAGTATCTCTCCACTTTCACAGTCTTCCATTTTTTCCAACGTTCTCCGAACAAATTCAGGGTTGACTTTTCGGCAGTTATCATTACTATATAATATAGAATTACAGCGAACCATCAATGGAGGCCTTCTTATGAAAAAAATCATCCTGACCGGCGGAGGAACTGCCGGACACGTCACCCCGAACCTGGCGCTAATTCCATCGTTAAAGGAACGCGGCTACGAAATCCGCTACATCGGTTCCTATAACGGAATCGAACGAAAACTGATCGAAGGAGCCGGTATCGAATACAACGGCATTTCTTCCGGCAAGCTGCGCCGATATTTCGATTTAAAAAATCTCTCAGATCCTTTTCGTGTACTGAAAGGTTATACGGAGGCTTTAAGACTGATTAAAAAATTCCGTCCGGATGTGGTATTCTCCAAAGGCGGCTTTGTCGCCGTACCGGTGGTCCTGGCCGCCAGGCATTATAAGATTCCTTCCATTATCCACGAATCCGACATGACTCCCGGACTTGCCAACAAAATCTGCATTCCTTCTGCCGTCAAGGTCTGCTGCAATTTTCCGGAAACTCTGGCATACCTTCCTCCGCAAAAAGCAGTTCTTACTGGTTCTCCTATTCGCAGGGAGTTACTGGAAGGTGATCGTCTTACCGGACTTAACTACGCCAAACTGTCTGCCAGCCGTCCCATTCTGCTCGTGATTGGAGGCAGTCTAGGTTCTGTTACTGTCAACAATGCTGTCCGAAAGCTTCTTCCAACGCTTCTGGACACCTTCCAGATCATACATATCTGTGGCAAAGGCAATCTGGATGAAAATCTGATTGGCCAGAACGGATATGTACAATATGAGTATGTAGATGCACCTCTGCGTCACCTGTTTGCTGCTGCAGATCTGATCATATCACGGGCCGGGGCAAATTCCATCTGTGAAATACTGGCATTGCGCAAACCCAACATACTGATTCCTCTTTCTGCAGCAGCCAGCCGTGGCGATCAGATCCTGAATGCCCGTTCTTTTGAAAAACAAGGTTTCTCTAAAGTTCTGGAAGAAGAGCAAATCAGCAATGATAACCTTTTGCATGCCATTCAGGATACATTTCAGAACCGACAGCAATATATATCTGCCATGGAACAAAGTACATTAAATGATGCGGTCTCTACGATTATAGACTTGATCTCATCCTTCGCAGAGACTTAATCTTGACTGTATTTATGTTCCTTCCGGAAGCTTTTTATCTTCTGATATATTAACCAATGGAGAAGACTTGCTCCTCGCTGTAGGACGGTACTTCTCCGGGTCTTCCGGGCAAAGGCATTTCCTCAAATACTTTCTTCCTCTGGATAATCTTGCCCTGCACGCCTCTGGACTGACTCCTAAAATCCGGCTGACTTCCGTCATCGGCCGATCCTCAATCACATGCAAAGTAAATACCTGTTCCCATTCCTCTTTCATACTCCTGATTGCCGCTAATACTGCCTCACATTCCTGTTGTTCCAAAAGGATGCTCAGATTATCTCTGCCACTTTTCCGACTGTCAGACAAAGCAACCTCCTGAATGATCGCTGGATCATAATAAGTAACAGGATTCGTTCCCTGTCTTCGATAATAGTCCGTACACCGGTTTCTGATAATCTTTGCCAAGGTGGATTTTATTTTGTAATCTGGCCAGTCCAAAGGATAATGGCTGTAGTAAGAAGCAAAACTCTCTTGTATCAGATCATCGATATCATCCGGCGGAATCATTTTCTTTCTCGCAATAATACGCAGCAATGGCATATAAGCTTCATAAATAGCAAGAAACTGTTCTTCTTTTGAATTCATGCTTTTCCATATCTCCCATTCGTATATTACAATTCCTGCATCCCTTTTTTTATCATCTCTGCCGTTTCTGCCAGTTCTTCAGCCGTAGCTGCTCCAGGAGTCCAACCCACGATAACCGGCCCGCCGTCATATCGCGGAATCACATGCACATGCAGATGAAATACCGTCTGTCCGGCGCTAACGCCGTTATTTTGTACCACATTAAATCCGCTGGCGCCTAACTCTTTCTTCATCCCCTGACCTACTCTCCCGGCCAAGGGAAGGATTTTCGCCATCGTCGAACACTCTGCCTCACAGAGATCTTTAAAATGCTGTTTGGGCAGAATCAATGCATGTCCTTTCGATGCCGGGCCCAGGTCTAAAATCACCCGGAAATCCTCATCCTCAAAAACTGTTGCAGACGGAATCTCCCCATTTGCAATTTTGCAGAAAATACAGCCGTCGTCTTTCATCCTCACATCTCCTCCTTTTATCGTATTTCCCAATATTCCCGTTTGGGTTCTGGTTTCGGTTTCCGATATAAAACCGCTGCCAAAAGCATCCCTAACACCAGTCCTCCCACATGGGCCACATTGTCTACCCCGGTACTTGTAAATCCATGATAAAGAGATAATAGGATCATAACTACCAATTGTGTGGTATTCAGATCCTCCAATTGTCCCCAATTGATCGTTACTACATAAAAGAGACCGCCGATTACTCCGAAAATCGCTCCGGACGCCCCAGCGCCTACTGCCTGGACGGAACTGTTTAATTCAACCACAAGTGACGCCACATTTGCCCCTATCCCACACAACAGATAAAAGAGCAGATATTTTGCACTTCCCAGTGCGCGTTCCATATTATCTCCTAATACAAACAAAAGAATCATATTGTTTGTTATATGGTGAATTCCAAAATGCATAAAAGTGGATGTCAACAGCCGATAATACTCATGTTTCTCCACAATCCAAGGGGCAAACATTGCCCCATGATGCAGCATGAACAAGGTATCTTCACTAGATCCTGCTATTTCCAGGTATAGAAAATACATAATATTCAGAACAATCAGAGTACCATTGACCCAGGCTCGCTTTCTGTTACGCCATTTCAATTCTATCATCTCCAAATTCCGATGATAGCCCATTACCGCTCTTATTGTCGAACTTCATCGATAATCCTAACATATATTTTCAAATAGGCCAGACACTTTTTCGTCCTGCCCTTAGATATTGCAAAATTTCTTCTTTGATAACAATAATACTCGAAAATTTTATAAAAGTCAACAATCCTCCATCTTCGGATATGGTTTGCTATTTCACACGGTCTGAAGTCCTGCAAGCTGTCATACTGAACCATCCCTCCCGGCGTGATGATAACATATTTCATTTTGTCAGGTTTCTTTTTGTAGGCCCGAAGGTACAGAACCGCCGTATTGGGAAATGTCACTGTCAGCGTTTCCTCTGTTACCTTGCCCTCATCAAGCGCTATCTGCGTGTCATATTTAAAAAGCCTTATCGTGATTTTTCCATCTGGCAGACTGCTCTCACACTCAACATGGTATTTCCTTGGCATCTTTCCAAAAATCGTAAAATTTGTGTCTGTAATTCGTTCTTTATCCGCTTCATCCTGCTGATCTAAAAAATGTTCGTTGGGGAAAAAACGGATTTCTTCCTCACCTGTATATGTTTCCCCGAAAATCTCGTTGATTATGGGAATAACCAGCTTCCGGCAGTCATTTGAAATTGTCCGGAACACGCCGTCATAAACGCTTCCCATACCATAATCCCTTCTGTATTGGGTGGCTTTATCATACCATTTCTTCACCACAAATTTAAGAATCTACTACCGTTTCGGATATGGCCGAAAAATGATTTTCACACTTTTCACTCAAAACGGTAGCGATATTGTGAGATACAGATTTCATCGCCTGTATTCAACTGTGCTTCCTCATTATTTTCCAGCAACCGCCCGCAGAGCAGCGTGCCATTGGTAGAATTCAGATCTTTAATTTTATACTGCTCACCATCCCGGTCTATTCTCAAATGCAGGCGACTGACAGTATCCCTCTCCAGCACAAAGTCTACCAGATTCGCCTGTTTTCCAATAATAAACGGATAATAAGCTATATGAATATCAACCCCATCTGGATCAAGCGCCCGCAACATTCTCTGCTCATTACTTTCCGAAAAATCTGCCAGCAAAGCAGTCCCCTGCCCTGCAAAAGGCATTTCTTTTTCTGGTAACCTTTTTTCTTCCGCCCTCGAAAATCGTGTTGCCTGTTCCTCCTGTGTTCCGGATTCTTCCTGCTCCGGCCGGAACATCATCTCCCACGGAACCCGCACCGGTATGGAATCCTCTTCCTTATCTGACGCAGATATAAGCTTCCCTTTCCACTGATTCCACTTTGCCTTCCATTTTCTTTCTTTCCTGCTGCCGGCTTTTGCATCTTCTGCCTTACTATTAAAACAACCATTTCTCTGCCGTCCCTCCGGCTCTCTTTTACTATCCCCTGAAAACCTAAGCTGAGTTCTTTCCTCATCATTTTCTTTTTCTCCCTGTCTGTCCTCGTTCTCTCCTTCTGCTTTCTCTGTATCCCTTTTCTTTTCCTTTCTCAGGAGACGGCCCAGATCTTCCAATCCATAATTTTCCTTTCTTGTTTCCTGGTACAGGCCATACGCCAATACAACACTTTCCTTATCCTGATGGTCAACACTGCCCAATAAATACTCCAGCAGTTTTCCAAAATCTTCTGGAAATACCCGATTCAGCCCCGGAATCAAACATAGCCAGATGCGAAAAGTATCAGGATCAACATACAAATACTGCGGGTCCAGCAAAATACTTCCCTCCCTTAGCAGATATGCCTCCGTCCGTTCCAATACCCCAAAGATTCCAGTCACCAGCTTTCGGATCTCTTCCGCCCGGATATTGCGGTTGGCCAGGATTCTGGCCAACGGCTGTTTTGACGTGATCTCATAATAAAAACGTACACCGTCATCCATCTGCCGAATCTGAAACCGCAATGTTCCTTCCACGGAATTTCTCGACAACATCTGGCTTTCATAACCCTGCCAGTACAACTCTTCCGGATCAACAATCAGGTAATTATGTTTAAATTCTCTGCGGTAGCTGATCTTCATTTCTATGTCATGCCTCCTTTTATTCTGCCAGGCTCCACATCCGCAAAGACTCTTCCGGGCAAAACACCGGTGCCGTAAGTTCGATCCCCCAGCGCATCCCTTTCTCCTGTTTTGTAATCTCCCGTCTGTCCCGATATGCAATCTCATGGCGTTCCCGCTCTACTGCTTCATGCACCGTGAATTTTCCCACGGTTTCCGCACGGACATGAAAGGCCTGGTTTAGTAAAATCATCACTGTAAAAAGCACTACAGCCATCACGCCTGCCGTTTCTACCGTATAACTGCCCGCCAGCTCTTTTCCCATCATTTCTGCCACCTCCAAAAATTGTTTTCCACTGCCATCCATACTCCCGGGATCACGGCAAACGGGAGAAACGGAACAGTTTGCTTGCCTATATTTTCCCCTGTCCGAATCTTCTTCCACACAAATAGGCACAATCCATACGAGCCACACAAAATGACCCCGATACAAAGTACCATCAAGTTCTCCCAGAATTCCAATAGCAGACCGCTTATCAGAAAAAAACAGCCGTCCCCTGCTCCAATACTTCCTCCACAGATTTTCCCCAACAGCAGCAATCCTGCCCCCACACCACAACTCCACAAATGGCTCCGCCAGCAAAACTCACTGCCTGCCTGACTCCACAGATATCCGTCTGCTGCCAGTGCAATGATTCCAAACAATGCAAATACCCATACCTTAATCCCTTTTCGATACAGATCCTGACCGGCCGCTACCAGCAAAAATCCCATAAATACCGCCATTCTCATCTCCCCACCTTCTCTCTATTTTCCGCAGTAAGAACACGCTCCCAGGTGTCTTACCTCCGACAATCGCACCGCCCGCGCATATGCCACGATTGCCGAGCAATACTTTCCTGTATGGTAGCTGCTTCCGTTTGGCATAATATATACCATATTGCCTGCATTATTTCCGCAGATAGCACAAGGACGGTATTTTCCTCCGCCGTTATTGCGCAACTCTGCTATCTGCTCCTTTGGTACTCCCTTCAGATTATTTGCCAGATAATGACAGCTTCGGTTTTTGTGGTAACGAGTGCTGTTCTTTCCTACATAAACCACGGGATCTTCTCCCTCGCCTGACTGTCCTCCTTCTTTGTCATAGTCCTTTCCTTCCTTTCCAATCCAGGCCCGGCGGCAGCATCTTGCTGATCTTTGTAAAGCCGGAAGCCCTAATACCGGAAAAGGAAGACGGATTTCATAATCCAATATCAAATCAATGGTTTCCCCATCCTCTAAAACCTGAGCTCGCAGCATATTAACCCCTCTCATGGCATTGGTATCCACGCGATCCATCACCTGCATTTGTGCATATCCCTTGGCTGCGCCGGATACCAGATGACGGCAGAATTCTTTCGCAAAATCTTCGGCTCCGACTATCGCAAATGCTTTATTATTCTCCAAAGCATTTGAAACATAGGCATAACGGCTGAAATCCTCGCCGGATTCTTCCAGAGAAGCCTGCACAATCCTCTCTGTATTCATGATCTTCATTGGCAGAATGAGACAAACCGAAGCAAAAATAAATAATGTCATGCACATGGCTGTTTCTAATGTCAACGCCGCGGGGACAGACAGGAATGCCTTTCTCCTATGGCAGTTTTGAACAATATTAATGTTGTGTTTTTTCAGGATTCGTACTTGGAGAGTCACGATTTTTTTGATTTTCTTTTCTTCCATGGAAAAAGGCATTCCTGTCTGTCCCCCTCTTTAATATTTTCGTTCTATAGTCGCTTCCATAGGATAGGTATGATCTCTGCCTCCCGTTGCATGTTCCATAAACCCAAGCGAAAAAAATACATGCTTTCCAGTCAACATCCCCTTTATCCTCGCCCGATATATCCCACGCCGGATGCGGAAGCTGCTTTGCTCCCTGCAAATATTCATCTGAATCATATCCATCATCCGATATTCCTGACACACAATCTCATCCATAAACAATAAAATCTTCAGCCATGAAAGGTATCCCAATCCCCTCTCATTGCCCCCTGTGCCGATTTCTCCTTCCTGCCCCATAGTAAGCAGGTTTTCAAGATTCAGTGTCCAGTCCGCAGATGTCTTAAAAATCATGACTTTTTTTCCTGCCAGCAACCCGCGGATATCCATCAGGGATTCCCCCAGCGCCCAAACTGACATCACAAAAAATGTCGTAAGCAATACCAGAGGCGAAAGTCCCGCCACTCCGGTAATCATCATAGCCAGCTTTTGGGCTTCCTGCCGTTTCTGACTATCCGATAAAATATGTATCAGATTCAGTCCTTCCCGAATTGCCAGAAGTCGGTTTACCACGTAAACAAGATTTTCTTCATCCAGTTTTTTTCCGCCAATCAGATATTCTATCTCATAAGTCAGACCGCCCGAACCCTCCACCCCTACCTCCCGGCCGTTTTTTTCTCCTGTCTGCCGTTCTTCCGCAATCGGAAAATAGCGAAAAAATTTTCCGCAATATTCATTTACCAAGAGATGGTTCAGAAGCGGTATCCCCCGTTTCCCCTCTGATAACAATCCGTTTTCTGATGGCAGCTCCGGCGTTTCCAATACTCCCTTTGAGACCTCAGTCCCTTCCGGCAAAACAAGTTCCAGCATTCCGCTGCGATACAATTTTTCTACTTGCTTGAGCCATCCTTCTTTTTCCTTATCTTTCACTCCATGAGTAAAAGACAAGGAATGAATCGTCAACTGTTCAAAATGCCGAATGACCGGCGACCACAGCGCCTCCAAATCCGGTCCTTCGTCATCTTCATCATCGCTTTCCCATTCATCAATAATTCGTTCTACCTCCTCTGATTCCCGAATCACGGCTTCTACCAAAGCGACCTGCTCATAAGATTGCCCTTCCAGAGATTCCACCTCCCTCCGGCGTTCTCCATCCTGATCCACATAAGCCTCAAACTGCTGAATTTCCCCATCTAACTGATCTTCTACCTGGCTGCTGCACCGCCCGCTCTCTTCCGTAAACATTTTCCGGCTTGCGTTTAGCTTTGCCGCCAGTGCGTCTGCCTGACGCCGGTAATTTTTTACCAGTCCCGGCATCCTTTTTTGTTCCCGGATCAGGGAAGCTGCAATCTGGCGGAAACCAGCGCCATTATAACTACGCAGCCTGGCGCTCCCTTCCTGTTTCATATTCAGCTGTTTTTCCTGGCTTTCACTAATTGCCTCTAAAGATTTTTCCAGCTTTAAGGCATCATCCGCATGGCCCCGGTAAGTCTCAGCTACGGTTTTCACCGCGTCTGCCTGTTCTCCATCCGCCCACAGGCTGCTGACGGTATCCTCATTAAAATCCATATCCCATATTCCATACCTCATATAATCCAGAATCTCCTCTTCCAGATATATACCAGTATTGTCAACAGCCTTTTGCCACTCCTCCAGCTTCACTGTCTGCAGTTCCATCGGATACCAATTCTCCGTATCCAGATAGGACTGCAGAAAAAGTGAAAAATCTGCCTCCAGTTCTTCCTCCCGCTCATATTCCGCGAACAATAGCCGGTAGGAATCCCATAGCCGGCGGTGATATTGGCTGAACACGGAATCCATTGCCGAAGCCACTGCTGTCTGCAAATACCACCTGGCTCCTGCAGTTCTGGAAGATTCCAGCAAACAGCAAAACAGCGCGAATACGCACATCATAATCATACTGATAAAAATTGTCACCTGTCCTCTTAACTCTCTCATATCCGCGCTGTCTCCCTTCTCTTTTTGATTTTCTTTTTTAATATACTTCTTTCGACTGACTATTGATTTCCTTGAAGATATCCTCCAGAAGCTTATTGATCTGCCCTTTGAATATAATGACCAAACCGATCAAAACTACCAAAATCAACACCACTTCAATCACTCCAACGCCATCCTCTTCCCGCAAAAATTCTCTTATTTCCTCTGTGATATTCCATAACTTCATAGATTAAATCCTCCTTTTTTATCATAAATATTATCCCATTGTCATCATTGCCGGTACCATAATCATTACCATGATAATCCCCAGCATTAGAAACAGCGGCATCAACAGCCTTGTACCCGCCTCTTCTCCCAGACGGCGCGCCAGATTCTTTCTCTGTTCCAGGGCATCTGTCATTTCCGCCTGCAAAATCGATCTCATGTTTTTCGTTCCCGAACGTCGATTTTGCTCCAGCAGACCGCTCAGTTTTAAATACGGCTGCAGCCGGCACCTTCTTCCGAATTCTTGGTAAGCTTCTCCTTCAGCCATACCACTCTGCATCTGATAATAGGTGCGCCTCATTTCTTCATAAGCAGCACGTTCCTTTTGCTTTCCCTGCTTTTGTGCCATCTCATAATCCAAAATCATCCTTTCCCAGGCATTGCGGACGGTCAGGCCTGCGCCAATCAACACCATCAGTTTGGACAATACATCCGAATAATCCAGCAGCAATTCTCTTTCCCGCTTCTGTCTTTGCTGCTTTTCCTCACTTTTTTCCCTCACTGTCAGAAGAACTGCCAGAATCACCCCGATCAAAAGAATTGTCTCGTATCCGGTTTGTTTATCTATCCGATATGTAAGCGGTTTCCCCTGAAAACTTTCTGGCAATTCCAGCCAGGCGGCTTCCTGTCCGTCTTCATCCTTTTGCTGCAATTCCTTCAGAAAGTCTGCCACCCTCTGTTCTTCCTGATTTCGTTGCGGTGGAAGCACACGCACTGGAATCTCGTAGTTCTGCTGATAGGCACCTGCAGAAAGTTCCACCGACAAGGCTACGGTCTGCTCCTCCTCTGCCTCCTCTCCCAGTTTCCCGGACGCATCGATTACTTCCGGTTTTGAAGAATGCCAGCGCAGCTTTACTCCCCCATCCAGGCGGGAAGGCAAAGACAAATCGCTCCTTACTTCCATCAGGGAAGGATTTTCTTTACAGATACTCGCTTCCATCTGATCCATAATCTCTTCAAAGGTTCTCTCAGCCTCTTCCCTGGTATATCTTTGTGGTCTTATCCTGACATCCACTGCTACCTCTTCTTCACATAACCCGTCCACCCATATCTGATATTCCTGCTCCTCTCCGCCATGATTTTCCCTTAAAATGCGCCCGCCCTCTGTGATCACATCCTGCCCGCTCGCATTCAGAGTAAGTATCCCGTACAAAATCACACCCCCCAGAATGCAGAATACCGGCATCAGCCTCGATATTTTTCTTTCTGCCTGGTCTTTCTTTTGTTTTCTCTTATCGCTTTCCTCTCCGTTTTTTGTTCTTTGCCTCATTTCCTTTTACACCTCAATTTCCAGTATCCGCTTCGCCAGTATATAGGAAATCAGATACACTGCCAGACATCCGCTCATCAGCACCCGTCCCAAACTGCTTCCATACATCTGTCCAAAAAAGCCCGGAGATGCACTTTCTACATAAAACACAATAAAAAACGGTATCAAATTCATAATCTTCTGCTCAAACTGGCGGGAAGCTGTCATGGTAAGAATCTCTTCACGTACCTGCATTTTATCCCGGATAATCTCTGCGGTATGCCGCATTATGCCTCCCAAATCCCCGCTGCTACGCTTTGCTACGGAAAATACTTCCGCAAAATTCTGTACATCCTCCAATCCGCTCCGCCTGGCAAAATCCTCCAATACACGTTCTACCGAACGGTTTGTCCGAATCTGCTGTACCATAAATGCGAATTCCTGAACAATCATCCCCTCTCTTCCATATAGCATCGATAACTCTTCCACACTCGCCGCCAACGCATTTTCTATCGAATATCCCGCACTCAGAGACGATGCCAGCACCATCATGCTCTCTTTAAACTGCCCTGCCAGTTCCTTTTTTCGCTTCTCCAGCAACCGCTTTCTCTCCATCACCGGCCCGATAAAAGCAAAAGGAAGCATCCACAGAAAAATTCTCAGGCTCCGGTAAAAGGTAAAAGCCAAAACCGCACATACCACGCTTCCTTTTCCCAATCCGAAAATAAACTCTCTCATGTTCAGCCGATAGCGGTCATAGTTGATAGCCTGCTGCCCTGAGTTTTCCGACTGCCTGGAGTTCGCCGGTTTTTTTAAGCTGTCCGCGGACACTTTTTGTATTTCCCTGCTCCTCCTCAAATCGGAACAAGGGGTTGAGCCGTATCTCTCCTTCCTCATAATTTCCCACCTCCACAATCTCCAGCACCTTTCTGGATCTGTCCCGCAACCGCCCTAAATGTATTAGAATATCAATCGCTGACGCGATCTGGCTCCGCACCGCCGGCAGCGGGAGGTCGGCCCCCATCAGCGCCATAGTCTCCAATCGCGACAGCATATCTTTGGGGCTGTTGCCGTGCCCGGTAGACAAACTGCCCGCATGGCCGGTGTTTAAAGCCTGAAGCATATCCAGACATTCCTTGCCTCTCACCTCCCCCACTACAATCCGGTCCGGCCGCATACGCAACGACGCCCGAATCAGGTCACTGATCTCAATCGCGCCCTCCCCCTCTGCATTGGCATTGCGTGTCTCCAGCCGTACCAGATTCGGAATCTGGCGGATCTGTAATTCCGCGGAATCTTCAATCGTGATAATCCGCTCGGTTGCCGGAATAAAGCCAGACATAGCATTCAGAAAAGTCGTTTTCCCTGATCCGGTCCCCCCACTGATAAACAAGTTATATCCGGACTTTACCAGCTTCTCCAGAAATTCTGCCGCCTCCCTGGTCAGGGAATTCATGGCAATCAGCTTTTCAGATGTAATCGGCTCCGGGAACTTTCGGATCGTGACCACAGGTCCGTCCAGTGCCACCGGAGGCAAAACCACATGGACGCGGGCGCCGTTTTCCAAACGCGCATCGGCTATCGGATGTGAAACATTGACCGAGCGATTAATCCGGCTTACAATCTGCTGAATCATATCCTCCAGCTGCTCCTCCCGCTCAAAGCTATGCTCCCAGCGGCTGATCGCCCCTTTCCTCTCTACAAAAATATGCTCTTTGCCATTCACCATAATCTCTGTCACTTCCGGGTCATCTACCAACTCCTGTAAAATATCCAGGCGGCGGAATGCGTCATACAGTCTCATTCTCAGTTCCAGCCTTTTCTTCAACGGAAGATAATGCTCTGCCGCCGCTTCATCAATGTTTCTCTCAATGCAGGAATTCAGTTCCTCCTCCTCGACCCGATTCTGATTCTGCAGTTCCTCTCTCACCCGTTCTTTAAGTTGCTCGAGTATAGTTCTATCCTCTTTCATTCGCATCCCTCCCCGATCATCTCTCACTCCCTTTCTGACCCTTTAAAAGGTTGCGGACAAAATCTCCCATTTCTCCCCAGAGCAGCTGCTCCAGATAAGTTTCCGCCTGCCAGACTGCCCCTGGCCTCGGCAGCTTTAACAGATGCACCCTCTCCCATAGATATGCACGCCCGCACAATTCCAGATAATCCTGCCAGGCGCTTAATTTCGCCGCCGACACACAGTCCTCCTTTATCGGGGCATAAATCACACCGCATAATTCCAAAACCGGTTCCAACCCTCTGCCCAGATGGCCAATATCCATCAAAATCACAGGATACACACCCTCTGCCGCGATCTGTGCCGTCAACCTTGCCAATTCCTCTCCTTGTATTTCTGCCAAGTCTTCCGCGTAAAGCGCCGGCGGTATGTAATCCAACCCTCCCCAGTTATGTACTACCGCGCCCAGACGCATCCGTGTGTAATCACCTCGCCGGTAATCATAAATCAAATCCGAAAGGCTGGTTGTATATTCCGTTCCGGTCAGTCTTGATAATCCGGAATGCTCCTCCAGGCTTATCATAAGAGCCTGCGATTCCCTGGCAAGGATCTGTCCCAGAGTAATGCAAAATCCTGTTTTGCCGCATCGGCTGACCGGCGAATATACCCCTATCACCATGCTCTTTTTTCCTATTGCTGTCAGAGGAATCTGTTCCGGCTGCACCTGGTAGCAGGCCATCACCTCCCGCAGGATTGCATCTGACGCCTGATATTTATAGACCGCCGGCATTTCTCCTCCCAGGGTTTCCTGTGTCTCTGCCAGGCGCACAATCTGTTTTGCCTTTACTCCTGAAAGCTGGGTTTTATCTGCCTCATCCCCGATCAGCAGCAATTCCAACTGTTGTTGCTGGGTGAATGCTTCCAGTTTTGCAATGCTGGAAAACGCTACTACCGTAAACGGGATCTGTTCCTTCTGATTGGCAAATTCCGCAAAACGTTCTGCATAATACGGATCTACGTCATAGACCCCCATAATCCTTTTCATAAAATTCCTTTCTTTCATTTTCTCATCCATATAGACATCGCTCCTGACGCCATCAGATAAAGATACGCGCCCGCTGCCAGGCAGGGCGCCAAGGGCATCGTCCGCGACGCTTCCTTCAGCGCTCCTTCACAATATTTCTCTGTCCCTTTTGTCTGAAATAACCGCATGAGATATGCCGTAAGATAAACAAGATGTGCTTTCAGACTTTTGTCATGCCATAACCGGCACAACGACCACAACGCCCCGATGATCATTCCTGCAAAAATCGCTTCTATCCCGGCCTCCATGCCCAGATATCCAGCAATCCATGCCATCAGCTTTCCGTCCCCGGCTCCTATCATCCGCAGATGAAATAATAAAAATGTCAAAAACAATACCAATGCAGCAGCCGGAAAAAACTCCTTTCTCTGATACCAGATCCCTGCTGCCATCCCAATAAGCAGCCACCAATTGCGAACTTTTCCCTTTGTCGCATCCGTCCAAGCCGCTCCTGCCAAAATCACGCAAAATAATCCTGTCTTTACACACTCCACCCCCTTATTCTCTGTTTATGTCCTCCGCTTTTTCTGAAAAAACTGCTGATATAGCCTGGACTGCCCGGAAGAACATTTCTCTCCTTCGGACAACCAACGAAATCAGAACTTTCATACCCAGAACGGGTACTGATGTTTTCCATTATGCACATCCTCCCCGGTTCTGTCAATACCTTTTTTAATTTTTTCGATTTATTTTATGCACTTTTTCTAAATTCTTTTGAATTCATTTGTTCTTTTTGTTGACGTTACCTGTTTTTGGTGGTAGAATATTATCAGTTTAAATTTTTAAACCAAGGAGGGATTTATGGCAGACTGCAAAAAAGCAATCGACGGTAAACGGCTGGATGCTTATTTTCATGAATGCATGCCGCTTTTTATCGCATTAGGTGATGAGATGCGGCTGAATATTATTGAGATTCTAAGCCATGCCGCCCAAAACGGTAATCATAACGGACTGAATGTCAATGAGATTACCAGTCAGGTCAGTCTGTCCCGACCTGCTATCTCTCATCATCTGAAGATTTTAAAGGATTCCGGACTGGTCCAGGTTCGGGAATCCGGCACTTCCAACTACTATCGGCTGACGCTTCGGGAATCCACCCAACGCCTGCTGAAGCTAGGTTTTATGGTAGAGGAAGTCCTCACCCCCGAGTAATTTCTTTTGGGTGACATTTTTTCACATTCCCTGTATAACTTTCCATTTCCGGAAAATACTATGCAATATCAGGAACCAATCAAAGAAATGGAAACACACAGGAAATGGAGGAAATTATGAAAGCAGGATTTTTATCCGGACGAAAGCAGGAACTGCCGCCGGAAAACCAGGAACTGATCGAGGAGATTGACCGCACCCGGAACACAATCGAATCTGCGCGGAATCATTTTGAACATGTAGTAGATCCGACGCTGATCGACTGTTATATCTACGAATTAAAGGCGGCCCAGCTCCGATATCAGTTTCTGCTCAGACGCTTCAAATTATTAGAGGAGCTCTGATCCATTACTCGCATCGATCAGGAGGTTTACATTAATGAGCACTTGGTACGAAAAAGCCGTATTTTACCACATGTATCCACTGGGTATGACTGGCGCGCCCAAAGAGAACCAGGATTCCGAAAACACGGTTTCCAAACGTTTTGACGAATTGGATCTTTGGGTTGGCCATATGAAAAAGCTAGGCTGCAACGCCCTCTATATCGGCCCCCTTTTTGAGTCGTCCTCCCATGGCTACGACACCCGTGACTATAAGCTGACAGACCGCCGCCTGGGAACCAACGAGGACTTTTCCCATTTCGTGAAATTATGCCATAAAGCTGGTATCCGCGTGGTTGTTGACGGCGTATTCAACCATACCGGCCGCGAATTTTTTGCTTTTAAAGATATTCAGCAAAAAGGAGCCTCTTCCCCCTATACCAGCTGGTATAAAGGCGTCAATTTTGGCTGGCGGAGTCCCTTGGGAGATTCCTTTGGCTATGATGCCTGGCAGGGACATTATGAACTCCCCTGCCTGAATCTGCAGAATCCGCAGGTAAAAGAGTATCTCTTTGATGTAATCCGCTTCTGGATCGATACCTTTGACATCGACGGCATTCGTTTAGACTGCGCCAATGTACTGGATTTTCAGTTTATGAAGGAACTGCGTCAGCAGACCAGCAATATGAAGGAAGATTTCTGGCTGATGGGAGAAGTCATCCATGGGGATTATTCCCGCTGGGTCAATCCGGAGATGCTCCATTCTGTCACGAATTATGAGCTACATAAAAGCTTATATTCCGGACTGAATGACCATAATTTCTTTGAAATTGCCCACAACGTACGGCGTCTGGAGGCCATTGGCACCAAACTCTATACCTTCGTGGACAATCACGATGAAAACCGGATTGCCAGCAAACTGAAGTTAAAATCACATTTGCCGCTTGCCTACCTGCTCTTATTTACTTTACCCGGCATCCCTTCCATTTATTACGGCGGAGAATGGGGGATAGAAGGCATGCGCACCAACTACAGCGATACGGAATTGCGCCCGCAGATTGCCATGTCAGACAGCAAGGACCTGCATTGTGATCTGACGGATTTTGTCACTGAACTGGCCCATATCCATACGGCCCAGCCGGAATTTGCCGGCGGTCGCTATCAGGAACTTCTGTTGACCAACCGTCAGTATGCGTTTGCCCGCCACGCGAAAGGGTCTGTAGTCATTACTGCCGCCAACAATGATGATCAACCCGCCGATTTATCGATACCCGTTCCCATCGGGGCATCTTCTGCCGAGAATCTGATGGATAGTTCCATGATTCCCATAAAAGACGGCAGGCTTTCTATCACATTATCAGGCAACGAGGGAGTTGTCCTGAAGATCATGGAGGATCAATAATATGGCTGGCAAAAACAAAAGACAGGCAGGAACCGGCATCATCAGCGAGATGGACCGCTACCTGTTCGGTAATGGCACTCATTACGAGATTTATGAAAAGCTGGGTGCGCATCCCATGACCTACAAAGGAAAAAGCGGCATTTATTTTGCTGTCTGGGCTCCTCATGCTGCCTCTGTCAGTGTGGTCGGCGATTTTAACCGCTGGGACCCGGAAGCCAATCCTATGAAAGCGCTGGAAACTTCCGGCATCTATGAGTGTTTTGTCCCTGAACTTGGCACAGGAGAATTATACAAATATGCCATCACAACCACTGCCGGAAAAGTTCTTTTTAAAGCAGATCCTTATGCCTTCAAATGTGAATACCGGCCGGGGACGGCATCGATTACCGACGATCTCGCCGGTTTTAAATGGGGCGATGCCACCTGGATGAAAAAACGCCAGGAAAGCATTCCCCAGGAATCTCCCATGAGCATCTATGAAGTCCATCTTGGGTCCTGGAAGAAAAAAAACCGGCCGGAAAAAGAAGGATACTATACTTACAAAGAAGCTGCCCATGAACTGGCTGATTACGTAAAAGACATGGGATATACCCATGTGGAACTGATCGGCATTGCCGAACATCCCTATGACGGTTCCTGGGGTTATCAGGTTACCGGATATTATGCCCCCACTTCCCGCTATGGCGACCCAAAGGAATTCATGTACTTTGTGAATTACCTACATAAAAAGGGGATCGGAGTGATTCTGGACTGGGTTCCTGCACATTTCCCGCGAGATGCCCACGGACTGGCAGATTTTGACGGGCAACCCCTTTATGAATATGCCGACCCCCGCAAAGGAGAGCATCCGGACTGGGGCACCAAGGTTTTTGACTATGAAAAACACGAGGTTACCAATTTCCTTATTGCCAATGCCCTCTATTGGATCAAGGAATTCCATGTTGACGGACTGCGAGTGGATGCTGTCGCTTCCATGCTGTACCTGGACTATGGCCGGAGGGATGGCCAATGGCTGGCCAACAAATACGGAGGCAACCAGAATCTGGAAGCCATTGAATTTTTCCGTCATCTGAACAGTATTGTAAAAACCCGCGGCCAGGGCGCCATCGTCATCGCCGAAGAATCGACTGCCTGGCCGGCTGTCACCCACGATCCCAAAGACAACGGACTGGGTTTTACCTTCAAATGGAATATGGGATGGATGCATGATTTTCTGGAATACATGAAGCTGGACCCCTATTTCCGCAAATACAACCACAATAAGATGACTTTTGGCCTGACCTATTTTACCAGCGAAAACTTTATTCTGGTACTGTCCCACGATGAAGTTGTCCACTTAAAATGTTCCATGATTAATAAGATGCCAGGGTATCATGTCGATAAATTTGCCAACCTGAAGGCAGGCTATACCTTTATGTTTGGCCACCCGGGCAAAAAGCTTCTGTTCATGGGTCAGGATTTCGGGCAACTGCATGAATGGGATGAAAAGGTTAGTCTGGACTGGTATTTAACCGAAGAGGAAGAGCACAAAAACCTCCAAAGTTATGTTCGCGACCTGCTGCACATTTATCAGAAATATCCGGCCATGTATGAGGCGGATGAGGACTGGGACGGTTTTCAATGGATCAATGCCGACGATGCCGACCGCAGCATTTTCAGCTTTATGAGGCGGGCAAAGGACCATAAGAAGAGCCTGATATTTGTCTGCAATTTTACACCGGTAGAACGTCCGGACTATTGCCTGGGAGTACCGCAAAAGGGCAATTACACATTACTGCTGGACAATCAGCATGGCCTGTACCAGCCGTCTGAAAAACCGCCGGTGATACGTGCCGTCAAAGAGGCTTGCGATGGGCAGCCTTACTCAATCAAGCTGCCCCTTAGTGCTTACGGCACTGCAATCCTGCGTTTTACCTGACCGGCCATATCGCTTATCGGCAGTTCGCCAAGCCATGGGACTGCCAATAAATCATAAAAGTCACAATTGTCGAATAAGATTTTGTTAAAAATTTATCAAAAAAACAAGTGACATTCTACCCAGTTTGTAGTAAAATAAAGTTGATCGGCTATTGGTATATCCGCAACAAAAAAAGGAAGGAGAGTTATGTATGGCAAGAGAGTTAATATCCAAAAATGCGACCAAAAGCGTCTACCGCGATGGCGACAAGGCAATCAAATCTTTCTGTAAGGGATTTCCCAAAGCAGAAGTATTAAATGAGGCTTTAATCAGCGCCCGGGTGGAAGAAATCGGCGATATTAATATCCCCGCAACCCTGGCAGTTTCTGTTGACGAGGACGGCTGCTGGTCCATTACCAAAGACTTCATTGACGGCAAAACCCTCAAACAGCTGATGGATGAGAATCCGGATAAGCTGGATGAGTACATGGAGCAGATGGTTGACTTACAGTTGGCAATTCATTCCAAGGTCTGCCCCTTACTGAACAAGCTGAAAGACAAGATGATCCGGCAGATTTCTGACGCGGAAGGATTAAACTCTGTCAATCGTTATGACCTCCTGACCAGATTGGACGGTATGCCCAAACACGTAAAGCTGTGCCACGGAGATTTTCAGCCCAGCAATATCATCGTAACTAACGATGGCGACATGTATGTACTGGACTGGGTTCATGCGACTCAGGGCAACGCCAGTGCAGACGCCGCCCGTACGTACCTGCTGCTTTGCCTGGAAGATCAGGAATGGGCAGATAAGTATATGGAATTGTTCTGCGAAAAGACTGAAACTGACCGGCGCTATGTACAGCAGTGGCTGCCGCTGGTAGCTGCCGCACAGCTGACCAAACACCGCCCGGAGGAAGCAGAACTTCTTCATAAATGGGTAGATATCTGCGATTACCAATAAACCGATTTTTTTCCATTGAAGGGGCCTTGCCGATTGCGGCGAGGTCTCTTTTGTTGTATACTATTTACATAAGCGAAAAGTCAAAGGAAAAATCCATCAAAAAGGAGCGAGGATTATGCAGACAATTTTAGTATGTGATGATGATAAACAGATCGTGGATGCGATTGACATATATCTGACCGGCGAAGGGTTCCAGGTGATAAAAGCCTATGACGGATATGAGGCTCTGGAAATTCTGGAAAGCCAGCCGGCTGACCTTATGATCGTAGACGTAATGATGCCGGGGCTGGATGGAATCCGCACTACCTTAAAGGTTCGTGAAACCAGCAGCATCCCCATCATCATCCTTTCCGCCAAATCGGAAGACACGGACAAAATCCTGGGGTTGAATATCGGCGCAGATGATTATTTGTCTAAGCCATTCAGTCCCCTGGAACTGGTTGCCCGGGTCAAGTCCCAGCTGCGCCGCTATACCCAACTCGGTAATATGAGTCAGCAGGCCAACGACCAGACTTACAAGTGCGGCGGACTTACGATCAATGATGACACCAAAGAAGTATGGGTGGACGACGATCCCATTAAGCTGACCCCCATTGAGTACAACATTCTGCTTTTACTCGTTAAAAATGCAGGGAAAGTATTCTCCATCGATGAAATTTACGAACAGATCTGGAATGAGGAAGCCATCGGCGCTGACAATACCGTAGCTGTTCATATCCGGCACATCCGGGAAAAGATTGAAATTAATCCCCGGGAACCCCGCTATCTGAAAGTAGTGTGGGGCGTCGGCTACAAGATTGAAAAACAGTAGGAGCTGCTATGAAATTCAAAGACTACTCATTGCTGATCAAAAAGAATATTGCCGTTTTGCTGCACCTGATCTTCCTGACCCTGGCTCTCGGAGGGCTCAGCATTATGTATCTGAATGCCGACTCCGGGTCCGGACTCTCCTGGCTGCGCGACCGCTCCTATGAGGATTCCCCACAGTTTATGGTACAGTTTCAGAAAGATCTGGACAGCATTTTCCGCTATGCTTCTTACCGGGATGTCTTCGAGGAAGATGGTTTATTGGATCTTTCCAGCCAGATGTTCTCAGTCAGCCGCGGAGACGGGCCGGAGATCATCTATACTCTGGAAGAAGTACTCCGCTATGCACGCAGCCAAGGATTCTATTTAAACAGTGACTTCGACGTTTCCAGCGATTTGCTGGTATACGATAACGCCGCCACTGCCAAGGATTACCGCATCAACTGGCGCGCTTATATGACGGACCAGCAAATCACTGAACCTGGAGATGCCTATACCTCGCTTCTCGAGTTATCCCGAGAAGTTTTAAACTGTCTCGGTTCCTACTACAAAGTTTATTATCGGATGATCGCCAATCCCTCCAACATGTATTTCCGCATTCTGTATGAAAATGGAAGCGAACAGCTTTTATATTCAAACGCGGGGGACATGCCCCTGACACAGCTTCGGCAAATGGGCGCGTATTGTTACCTGGACAGCGATTCCGCCATCATAGAAACCAATCTTTTGGAGCTTCCGGTCAACATGACCGCCTCTATGGAAAAAAATAATTTTTACGACGCGGATCATTATTATGTGATAGCCGCCGTAGATACCAGCTATGCTGCAGATGATATCTATGCAGAAAATGCCGCTCTTTACCGACAGCTGCGCGCACACATTTTGGAAGGACTTCTGGGCCTGGCAATCGGCATAATCGGTTGTCTGGTTACCCTGTATTATCTGGTTCTGGTCTCCGGATATAAGAATAAAAATTACGCCCTCCTCTCTCTTTCCGGTTTTGACCTGATTTACACGGAATGCTTCATTGTCCTCGCCGGAATTTTTACAATGTTTGTCTTGTTTCTGGGCGAAAAAATCGGTTACCGTATCTTACATTTGCTGGTAACAGAATCTTCTTGGGCCTATGGGGAGCGAATGATCACCGCTGTCATCATTTATGGATGTGTAATTATTGCCGGCTTCAGTCTGCTACGCCGTTATAAATGTCACCAGCTTTGGTCAAACAGCCTTACTTTTCATATCCTGCAAAATATTGATCAGTATTTTATCTATCGTTCGTTCAGCTATCGTCTGTTTTGCGTATTTATCGCCTTTGTGCTGGTGCAGTTTGTCGGAGCCGCACTGTTTTTACTGACCGTCTGCCGTTGGTCGCATCCTACCGCCAAATGGGGACTTGTACTGCTGGCGTTTTCTTTACTGACGGTCGATTACCTTACTTTTCAGAAAATGTTTTTATCCACCAGGCAGGAAGATAAAATCGCGGATGCCATCGCCAAAATTGCCGGCGGCGACACTTCTTATCAGATGGGACTGGAAGGGTTGTCCGGCAAAGAACTGGCAACTGCCAAAATGATTAACCGGATTGGCACAGGCCTCGAACGTGCTCTGCAGGAAAAAGTAAAAAGCGAACGTTTAAAAGCGGATCTGATCACCAATGTTTCCCATGATATCAAGACCCCTCTGACATCCATTATCAATTATGTGGATCTGATCAAGCGGGAACAGGTCCAGAACAAAAAAGTGCAGGAATACCTGGAGATTCTGGAACAGAAATCCCAGCGTTTAAAAACCCTTACGGAAGACCTTCTGGAAGCTTCCAAGGCAAGTTCCGGTACCCTGAAGCTGGAAATGACACAGCTTGACCTGGTAGAAATGATCTGGCAGACAAACGGAGAATTTGAAGAAAAATTTGCGGAAAGGAATCTGGAACTGGTTTCCCATCTGCCAGATCAAAGCATTATCATTCAAGCTGACGGACGCCATCTTTGGCGTGTACTGGAGAATCTTTATAACAACGCATTTAAATATGCTATGGAACACAGCAGGGTTTTTGCTGAAGTCACCTGCGAAAACGAATATGCTTACTTCACAATTAAGAATGTCTCTGAACATCCTCTGAATGTCAGTTCTGAAGATTTGACGGAACGTTTTGTCCGCGGTGATGTGTCCAGATCTACGGAAGGCAGTGGACTGGGGCTTTCCATAGCTCAGAGCCTGACCAAGCTGCAGGGCGGATCGTTTGAAATACTGGTTGACGGCGACTTATATAAAGCCCGCGTGGGATTTATGATCGTAAAAAAATGATGGAGACATGCAAAAAGACAGGGATATAATCTTCCCTGTCTTTTATATAGAATCTTATCGCTTCAAAATATCATCCAAATATCCGCCAACCGCAGATAAAATTCTTTTGCCACCAGGAACTTAAGGAACGATGTACCACTCTGCCATTACCGGAAGAGGCATCCACCACGGTACCGCCTTCCGCCACAATCCCCACATGGCCGCTGACGACGATAATATCTCCCGCCCGCAGATTGGAAAAACTGCTGATCTTCGTATAACGGCCCACACTGCGCCATCCGGATGATGTGATATAGCTCTGACGAACCCCGACCTGATTCAGGCACCAGTAAACAAAACCGGAACAGTCAAAAGAATTCGGGCCCTTGGCTCCCCACACATAAGGAGATCCCAGTTTGGACTTCGCCACGGAAATCAGAGCGCTAGCGCTTCCGCTGGCAGTTCCGGTATTCGGCATCCCGCCTCCGCTTCCTCTGCTGGAGGATGAGCCGCCTCCGCCCGTCTGTGTCCGCCCTGCAGAGGAACTGCCTGTCGTCTGCCGTGGGGCATTGGCTGGCGCCTTCTTTGCGCTTCCCCCCGTCAGCATCGCCATTGTCTCAGCCCCGACTGCACCGTCCACGGACAGATTGTTGGTCCGCTGGAACAGTTTCACCGCATTTTCCGTGATCTCCCCATAATATCCGGTGACATTACCAGGATGGATATATCCCAGTTTACTCAGCATATCCTGTACCCGGGAAATCGTATCCCCATTGTCGCCAAGCCTCAGTCCGTTGGGCACTGCCGTGTCACTGTTCAGCGCAATCCGGGTAGAAGGCCCCAGATACCCGTCTACTATCTGGTCGTTTCTGGACTGGAACTGCTTGACTGCCATCACGGTATCATTGCCATAATTCCCATCCGGCTCCGAGGTCATATAACCCAACAGTTTCAGACGCTTCTGTGCTGCCAGCACCACGTCGCTGGTCTCACCGAAGGAAAGCATATTCGGCTTTACTTCCTCGCTGTACAGCAGGTTCATGGTCTTTCTTCCTACCTTGCCGTCCTGCTCCAGTTCATTGACCTCCTGCATCCTCTTAACGGCAGTCTCCGTGCTGTCGCCAAAATGCCCTGTCACCATATCCGCAGTTGCCAGATATCCCAGTTCATAAAGCCTCTGCTGGATTCTGCCGATATCGTCTCCGTCGTCATCCTTCTGTGCCGCATAATACTTGGCATCCGGAGAAAGAATCGCCTTTAAGGTATTAGGGCCTATCACACCATCCTGCACCAGCTTGTTCTGACGCTGATAGATCTTTACCGCATTCAATGTCACATCGCCGTAAAGGTCCGTAGGTTCATCCGTATCCATAAATCCCAACATCATCAGACGCTCCTGCAGCTGCACCACTACCGGATGCTGCATCCCCGGACGCAGATAATCCGGAATCGGATCGGTATATTCTGCCGATACCCCCTCCACCGAAGGCAGAAGCGGGCCATCCGGCGTCAAAGCCATAACGGTCTCATCCGCCTCCGTCGGACTCAGCGTCTCATCCATCAACACAATCTTTTGCACGGTAGTCTCTGTCTCTTCTATCTGCTGTTCATCACATCCGGCCAGGCTGACGGCCATTCCCACAACCAGTATCACTGTTCCCAAACCATATCCCGCAAAGCTTCTCTTTCCTGCCGACTTTCTTGTTCCGATAAGATTGATCAAAATGTCACCTTCTCTTTCTCTGTTTCCGATTCTTTGCCTTTTCTGTCGAATACTGTTTATTTTAGCACAGCTTCCGGTCAGATTACAACACCCTCATAATTTTTTAATATTTTAGTCATAATTTCCATACTTATCTCATATGATAATAGTAAAGTTATATCTGCATAAAAGAGTACTTCACAATAAACATAAGGAGACGAAAAATGGAAAAAACACGCTATTCCATATCGGAAGCCGGTAAGCTGGTCGGGGTAGAATCCCATGTGCTCCGCTACTGGGAAGACGAATTGCAGCTTGATATACCGCGAAACGGGAAAAGCCATCGCTACTATACGGAACTACATATTCGCCTGTTTCAAAAGATAAAAGAATTAAAAGAAAAAGGATACCAGTTAAAGGCCATTGAACAGGTATTGCGAAAAATGATTGCCGGCGACGAGGAGATCGACCCGGACCAGGTGTTGGAACAAAATGCGGTAAATATTTTAAAAGAAGGAAGTGCAGGGGACGAAATGGAAGATGATACCAGCTTAAAAACAATTCAGAAAGCGGAAAACACCGCCATTGCTTTCAATCCGGAAAAAATGGAACAATTCCAGCAGATTATGAATCAGATTATCGGCCATGCTGTGGGACAAGCCATCCAGGAAAACAATGAAGCCTTAAGTGATGAAATCAGCCGTCAGGTCAATGATAAAATGGTACAGGAACTGGAATATATGATGCGGGTCAACGATGAGCGCGCTGAGGAACGCTTTAAAGCATTAGACGAAACCCTGCGGGCTTACCAAAAAGAAAGCAAAGGAAAGGCGGAGGCTGCTGCTACCAGACTTCCATTCTTTAAGCGAAAAAAATTCGGAAGAAGCGGAAAAAAATTATAGACAAAATAAAACACGCCGGTCAGACATACGGCGTGTTTTTTCACCCTATCGGGCCAGATTTACAAACTTTGTGAATTCCGGCTGCCATAATAGATTCACGGTCCCAATCGGGCCGTTTCTCTGTTTGGCAATGATAACTTCTGCGATATTCGGAGTATCGGTATCTTTATTATAGTAATCATCCCGGTACAAAAACATTACCACATCCGCATCCTGCTCAATCGCTCCCGATTCACGCAGGTCTGAGAGCATCGGCCGGTGGTCCTGTCTGGTTTCACAGGCCCGGCTCAGCTGAGACAGGGCCACTACCGGGGCATTCATCTCTCTTGCCAATGCTTTTAATGACCGGGATATCTCAGAAATCTCCTGCTGCCGGTTGTCGCTGGAACGGCCGCTGCCTGACATCAATTGCAAATAATCTATGATAATTATGCTCAGGCCATATTCCAATTTTATTTTCCGGCACTTTGAGCGAAGTTCCGTGATCGATATTCCCGGCGTATCATCGATAAACAATTTTGAATTGCCGATCACTCCGATTCCCTCTACTACGGCATCCCAATCCGCATCCGTCAGATTACCTGTACGCAGTTTTTGAGAATCTACATTAGACTCCATGGCCAGCATACGGTTTACCAGCTGTTCCTTGGACATCTCCAGACTGAATATCATACATGGCTGTCCTCTTCTCACTGCTATGTGGTCAACCAGATTTAACACAAAAGCCGTCTTTCCCATAGAAGGGCGGGCGGCAATCAATACCAGGTCAGAAGGCTGCATCCCGGAAGTCTTGTAATCTAAATCTATAAAACCGGTAGGAATCCCTGTCACCGTGCCAGGATTTCTCGAGGCTATCTCAATCTTTTCCAGCACATTCAGCGCCACCTGGCGAATCGGAACAAACTCTGCCAGATCACGGCTCTGAAGCAAATTAAAGATAGATTTCTCCGTATCTGCCAGAATCTGCTCCAGAGGCACCCGCCCTACATAGCATGTATTCGCGATCTCCTCTGTCACCTTAATCAGCCGCCTCATCACTGCCTTTTCCCGCACAATCCTGGCGTAATGTTCGGCATTGACCGAGGTATAATATGTCGAGATAATATCTTTTACAAATTCGAGGCTGCTGACCTCCGGCGGCACATCCTTTTCTTTTAGTCGATTCTGAAGTGTCACCAGATCAACCGGTTTTCCCTCGTTAAATAACTCAACCATCGCCCCAAACATAACGCCATAAGCCCGCTGGTAAAAATCCGCCTCTGTCAAAATCTCGGAGGCGGAAACAATGGCTTCCTTATCCATCAGCATCGAGCCGATCAGTGATTGTTCTGCTTCCAGATTATGCGGGAGCACCCGCTTCATCAAAGCTTCATCCATAATCTTATGCTTCCACAATCTTGACTGCCAATTTCGCGGTTACATCTTTATGCAGTTTCAACGGCACCTCATGAGTCCCGAATGTCTTTAACGGCTCCGGCAAAACCAGCTTCTTTTTGTCAATTTCCAATCCCAGCTGATCTGCGGCCGCCGCTGCAATCTCCTTGCTTGAAACGGAGCCGAACGCTTTGCCGCTTTCCCCCGCTTTCATGGAAAGGGTGACGGAAAGCTTCCCAATCTTATCCGCCATTTCCTTTGCCGCTGCCAGCTGTTCTGCCGCCAGCTTCTTCTCATTCGCCTTCTGCAGCTTCAAATCATTGAGATTCTTTGTCGTCGCCTCTACTCCCAGCTTCTTAGGCAGAATAAAATTCCGGGCATATCCGTCGTTTACCTTCACAACCTGCCCTTTCTTCCCCAGCGCCTTTACATCCTCTAATAATACAATTTCCATTATGATATATCTCCTTTCTGCAGCATGCTGTCAATCACTTCTTTTACTTTTTTCTTTGCTTCCTCCACGGTAACTCCTTCCAGCTGCGCCCCCGCCACTGTCCGGTGTCCGCCTCCGCCAAGCTGTTCCATCATCACCTGTACATTGACCTCGTCGATGGAACGGGCGCTGATGTAAATTTTCTCGTGATACTTGGTCAATACCACGGATGCTTTCATTCCTTTGATATCCAGCAGTTCATTTGCCGCCTGCGCGCCTACAATCGTGGGACTCTGCAAGCCTTCCGCCGGACAAACCCCAATCGAAAATGCCTCCCGGTAAGCTTCTGCGGAAGTAATCGCAGCTGCCTTTGCTTTATATTCCATCATATCGTCACGGAACAGTTTACGCACCCTGGTGACATCCGCGCCGTTGCGCCGCAGATATGCAGCCGCCTCAAATGTCCGCACGCCGGTCTGATTCGTGAAATTCAAAGTATCAATCACAATCCCTGCATACATTGCGTCTGCCTCTGGCGGCTTGATCCGGATATCGTCAGCAATATACTGCAGCACCTCCGCTACCATCTCACAGGCAGAAGAAGCATAAGGCTCCACATAGGAAAGCACCGCATTGCTGATTACCTCACTGCTCTGACGGTGATGATCCAATACCACAATCGTTTTCACCATATGCAGAAGTTCCGGAGCATCGGTAATGCTTGGACGATTCACATCCACTACCACCAGCATAGTATTATTATCCACCAATTCCGCGGCCTGAGCGCCATTCAGGAACAAATCCTCCGGATACTCCGGATTCCCGCGGAAGCGATCCATCATTGGCTCCACAGAAGTCGTCACTTCATTAATCACAATATGCGATTTTTTATTCAGGGAAGTAGCAATCCGGTAAATTCCGATCGAAGACCCGAAGGAATCGATATCTCCCAGTTTATGGCCCATAATCAGCAGGCGGTCTTTCGTCTCCATCAATTCACGCAAAGCATGTGCCTTCACCCTGGCTTTTACGCGGGTAGACTTCTCCAGCTGCTGAGCCTTCCCTCCGTAATACTGAATCTTTCCCCCATCCTTTACCACAGCCTGATCACCGCCCCGCCCCAGCGCCATATCAATCGAGACCCGGGCATATTCGTAGTTCTGGCTGTAGCTTTCACCGTTCATACCGATTCCGATACTTAGGGTCACTGCCATCTCATTACCGATATTTACCGCCTTTACGTCTTCCAGAATACTGAAACGTTCTTCTTGAATCTGTTCCATGTGTTTCTGCTTAATCATAAAAAAGTATTTGTCTTTTTCGATTTTTTTGACGATTCCGTCCAGCGCTCCGATGTATTTGTTGATTTTCCGGTCAATCAGGGCCGTAAGGAGAGAACGGCGCACCTCCTCGACGCTCTCTAACGCCTCCTCATAATTGTCCAGATAAATCAATCCCGCCACCATCTTTTCTTCGGTAATCTCCTGTTTGTACCGGAGAATCTCCGTCTCGTTGAAAAGATAAACCGCCAGCATTTTCTGGGTTCCGGAAACAACGCTGTCCTCATTATCCTCGTCACTGGCAACATAAACCGGACGGATATCCATGCGGAATTTCTCACCGCCATAGGATGTATGAATCTGGGTCAGTTCATCGGATGCCAAATCTGCCTTGCCTGCTTCGGGAAACAAGGCCAGCAGATTCTTCCGGACAGACTTTTTTTCTTTTATGATATCCCGGAAAATATCATTGCTCCAAAGGATACGGCCATCCTCATCCACAAGCGCGTAGGGAACCGCCATCTCAGAAAGCAGCTGTTTCTGAATCCAGGCATATTCGGCAGAAAATTCTACCAAGCCTCCCAAAACACGAATCCGGCGATACAAATAAATCCAAACAGCAATGCCTACATAACATAGCGTAAAAGGAAACAGTACTAAAGCTCCTGCCTTGCTTACGGCGCTCACGCCGATATTTCCAAAGACCACAAACAAGGAAAGCAGCAGCGGCCAGGACAAATACAGTTTGAGCTGACCTTTTATTTTTATGGTTTCTTTCATTTTGAAATCTCCTTATGGTGGTTCTAAGTATACCACAGAAACGAAATTTCGTCTACTAATTCACTTTAACACTTGCCCTGAGCGGACGGCTACGGTATTGTTTTTTCCATTTATTTGTTATACAATATTTCTTTGGAGGTGACATTCTATGGTAAAAAAAGAAATTTCTGAAATCAAACGGCAATTCACACCATCCGGTTGTTCTATTTCACGGATTTGCGGATGTTACGTTGACGGAGAAAAAAATAAAAAAACAGAATTTAAGGAGGCCTTTCTCTCTCTGCCGGAAGAAGATATGTTCAAATATTTTGAGATTCTCCGCAAAACGCTTTCCGGTACTGTCGGTAAGAACCTGATAAACCTCGATTTCCCCCTGGATACGGAAAAAGAGGGGGGCACGCAGGAATTCCTGCTTCGGCTGCGCAACAGCAGGCTTTTGGATGATGAACTGCTGTCTTCTTTCTATGACCGCATTATCGATACTTACGAATATGTTGGCAATTATCTGATTTTGCTGATCCATGATGCTTATGATATCCCTGGACGGACCTCAGACGGATTGGATATGGAAGATGCTTCAGATGAAGTATACAGCTATATCCTCTGCTGCGTTTGTCCTGTAGATCTTTCAAAACCGGGCCTCAGCTACAATGAAACACAAAATACCTTCCAGAACCGTACGCGTGACTGGGTGGTGGGAATGCCGGAACTTGGCTTTTTATTTCCTGCTTTTAACGACCGTTCCACAGACATTCATAGCACTTTGTACTATTCTAAGAATGCCAATGATCTTCATGACGCTTTTATTGAGCAGCTTCTTGGCTGCCCGCTGCCTCTTGCCGCTGACTTTCAGAAGGAAACCTTCCAGGCAATCATTGAAGAGACTCTGGGCGATGCCTGTGATTATGATACGGTAAAAACCATTCATGATAATCTCAATGAAATGCTGGAAGAACATAAGGATGCCCCTGAACCGCTGATGTTGGACAAACACCAGGTAAAATCCTTATTGGAAAACAGTGGAGTGGAAGAAGAACAATTACAGAATTTTGATAAGAATTTTGATGAGGCCGTCGGCGAAAAAGCTTCAATCTATGCAGGAAATATTATTAATCCGCGTGCCTTTGAGGTAAAGACTCCTGATGTCATTATCAAAATCAACCCCGAAAGGACAGATCTCGTGGAAACCCGTGAGATCGATGGACGCCAGTGCCTGGTCATTGCTGTCGATGGCGGTGTGGAAGTCAACGGCATTTTGGTAAAGGGCAACGCTGAAATTTCTGCTACATAAGTTATTTTTTTCTGAATATAGTTTATTATTAATAATTAGACGGTTCAAACACTCAGGAGGACATTCTATGAATGATTTCAAAAAGCGCCTGACCGGCCTGGCGCTGGTTTTTCTGCTTTTCTGCACTTTCGTATCCGGCGGCTGTTCACGGCATTCAAAGGAACCTGCCCCCACCACCGCCGCCCCTTATACGGAGGAAACGGCAGAAAATTACGAACACTTTGAAGAAGCACAGTTAAAAGCACAGACGGAATTTGATCAACTGATGGAAGAACTGTTTCGCGATGAAATCAGCAACAGTCAGGTTGATCTACACTTTATGCTGAAAGATCCTTCTGCTTACGGTATCGACAAAGCACAAAATATATATAGTGAATTCAGTCTGGATGCCATAGAAGAATCAAAAAAAGAGCAACAGCAGCTTATGAGTCAGCTGGACAGTTTTGATCCCTCCCTGCTGGCGGAGGATCAGAGACTTACCATGCGCGTCCTTCAAAGCCTGCTTCGCACTGAGACGAAAAGCTATGGCCTGGAACTATACAGCCAGCCTCTGGCCGTGACCATCGGCGTCCAGGCACAGCTGCCCATTCTTCTGTCCGAATATGTCTTCTATCGCAAACAGGACGTGGATGATTATTTGGGACTGCTGGCCGGCATCGATGAATACTATGCGCAGCTGCTGGATTTTCAGCGCCTGAAGGCAGAATCCGGATTAATGATGAGCGATCTTCTTTTAGATCATCTGATTGAATCATGTGAAGGCTATCTTCTGGCTCCTGATGATAACTTTATGATCGATACTTTCAACAGCCGTTTGGAAAATCTGCCGGAACTGACAGAAGAGGAAAAAGCTTCTTACCGTCAGCAGAACGAATCCCTGCTGCAAAGCGACTTTGTCCCCGCTTATCAGATGCTGATTGACGGCCTGAACGAACTACGCGGCACCGGCCAGGAGGAAAAGGGGTTGTGCGCCTATCCAAAAGGAAAGGAATATTATGAGTACCTGGTCTACAGCAATACCGGTACTTCTTATGGCTCTATCGAAGAGCTGTTAAAGGATATGGAACTTACCATGGATAAAAATTTGACGAAAACCTCCCTGCTGCTCCGCTTTCATCCGGAATTAGCTGAGGAACTGGATTCTTATTCCTACCGTCAGACCAATCCGGAATCAATCATGGAAGAACTGAAGGTTCTTTCTCAGGAAGAATTCCCTTCCCTTGCAGAATGCAGTTATACTTTAAAAACCGTTCCCAAGTCCCTTGAGCTGGCCCTCAGTCCGGCATTTTATCTGGTTTCTCCGATTGATGATTACCAGGACAATGTTATTTTTATTAATGAGAATCCCCGTTTTGCCTCCAATGAACTATACACTACCCTCGCTCATGAAGGTTATCCGGGACATTTATACCAGAATGTATATTCTCACACCCATTGCGACTCCAAAATCCGGCACCTGCTTTCCTTTAAGGGTTACAGCGAAGGCTGGGCAACCTATGTGGAACATCTGGCTTATACCATGGATAACGGTCTGAAACCGGAGATGGGCGAACTGCTTGCCGCCAATTCCACGGCAACTTTAGGACTGCATGCCTGTCTGGATGTTTACATCAATTATATGGGCTGGGACCGGGAACAGGTGCGGGAATATCTGCAGCAGTACTACAGCAATCCTGACTCTGTGGCCGATGCTATTTATATCGCCATGATTGAAAATCCTTCCAATTATCTTTCCTACTATGTGGGTTATATGGAATTCATGAATATGAGAGAAACAGCAGAAAAGCAATTAGGAGAGCGTTTTGATCCTAAAGCGTTTCACACTTTCTTACTGGACATGGGAGACGCACCATTTGACGTGATTCAGGCATACTTTACTACCTGGCTGAATAATCAGAAATAATAGCATCATAAAAACGGACGCCCACAGGATATGCTCCTTTCGGCGTCCGTTTCTTACTCTTTTACTTACCGGCATCTGTCATGGACAGGTTCTCTGCCACAGTCTCTCCGTTCACCTGAATGGTCAAATAAATCACATTCATATTCTCAATAAAGGTATTGGCGACTGCCTGCAAAAGCATCTTATTCTCCGTATCCGGAAATTGGCTGAGATTCAATGTTCCATACTCTTTCACATCGCTTTCCACTCCGGGAATCTTCACCACGCCCGGTCCTACCTCTTCGCTGCTTGGCGTTCCCTCTGCCTCGTATCCCAGAACCTCTGTGCCTTCCTCCAGCACTCCGTACTGAATCAAAAGCGATACCAGCGTTTCCTCATTCAATTCATCTACGGCATCCATAGTACCTTCCAATGTACTTCCGTCCTCACTGACATTGTAGATAGACACTACATCCAGAACCGGGGCCGTCGGATCGGGATTCTTCGCCGGGGCCGTCGATTCGGCTGTCTCCGTCGTCTCATTTCCTCCCCCGACGCTACCTTTATCTGTCGGCGTACAAGCTGTCATAGACAAAATCATCATAGCGCCCGTCACACATAAAACAGTTTTAACAAATCGCACACTTACCTTTTTCATAATGAAAAAATTGCCTCCTTTAGTCCTCCTGAAATCTGCGAAACCACTGATCCAGTTTTTCCAGTGACCTCACCAGCGCTTCTGTTTCTTCTTCCGTCAGATCCTTTAAAATCTCGTCAATCATATGACGATGGAACTCTTCATGGTGCCGGTATGCACGCTTCCCTCTTTCTGACAGAGAAATATAGACCACCCTGCGGTCTTCTTTTCCCCGTTCCCGGTTCACATAACCCTTTTTTACCAAGCTGTTCATCGCAATCGTCAAAGTTCCGACTGTCACAGAAAGCAACTTTGCAATGGCGGACATGTTCTTTGGTTCTCCCAATCCGACCGCCTCAATGACATGCATGTCATTGCTGGTAATATCACGGTATTCGGAAGTAATAATTGC
>CAMSTY010000036.1 GCA_947063875.1 uncultured bacterium | reverse complement strand
GATATCGATCTGGTTCTTGATCAGGTACTGCCAGATGCCTGCACCGGCGATATTGCCCTGGAGGAGGATGCCCTGGATTCTGCCGTCACGGACAATCATCCGTTTGTACTGGGTTCGGTCTTCCTTCCTATGGATCTCATCGCCTTCTTCCTCCCGAATCCTCCCTACGCACAAGGTTACCAGATGGAAGAAATTGATGGTATTCTTCATGGCGTAGGTATCCGTGTAAGTCGCGTCCACGCCGCACATATTCCTGCCGGCGATCCGGCCCTGGTCAGCTGCATTCGGCCAGATACCTGAGAGGCCGGCCACATCCCCGGCGGCGTAAATGTCATCCACAGAGGTTTTCATGGCAGAATCCACAGTGATACCCCGGTCGCAGGCGATACCGCTGCCATCTAAGCAGGAGAGAGACGGACGGACGCCGGCGGCAACGATGATCAGATCGCAGGGAATCTGGTCTCCATTGTCCAGGATGACTTTGTGGATCCGTCCATCAGGTTCGCACACAGCTTCCGATGCCTTCCGCTCCAGGACAAAGCGGACACCGGCTTCCTCAAAGGCCGTCTGATAGGCGGCTGCTCCATGGGCATCCAGCTGGACTGGCAGAATCCGGTCCGCCATCTCCACGACGGTCAGCTTTTTCCCCAGTTCCAGCAGTCCATAGGCGGCATCCAGGCCCACCAGGCCGGAGCCGATGACCAGGACCTCTCTGGCATTTTCTGCCTCTTTCACAATGGCCTGGGCGTCGGAAAGATTGCGCAGGCCATATACATTGGAGGCTTTGCGCAGCTCGCCCACAGGGGGAATGAAGCTGTCAGCACCACTGGCAATGAGCAGCTTGTCGTAGGAGACAGTCTCGCCGGTATCCAGGAGAAGCTTCTTTTTATCCGGACTGAGCTTTTGTACCCGGATGCCTTTTTTCCAGTCAATCCGGTAACGTTCAAAAAAGTCGCGCTCCGTGAAATCCAGTCCCTGCTCATCCCGTTCTCCTGAGATAAACTTGTGGAGCATGCAGCGGGAATGGATATGGGTATCTGCGGATATCATCAGGATCTCTCCGGAGGCATCCAGTCCGCGGATGGTTTTGGCTGCTTCCACACCGGCAACTCCTGCACCAATGATCACATATTTCATCTTCTACACCTCCTCCACATGGATTGCCTTCTTGGGGCAGGATTTCACGCAGGAGGGATCTCCGCCTGCATCTGCACAAAAGTCACATTTAATCACTTTGGTCTTTGTCACGGTATCCGGTTTCAGCACTCCGAAGGGACAGTTCATGACGCACATGAAGCAGGAGCCGCACCGGGTCTCGTCATAGAACACATGTCCGCTTTCCGGATCTTTGTGAAGCGCGCCGCTCATGCAGGACTTGACGCATTCCGGGTCGTCGCAGTGGCGGCAGAAGAGGGGCTTATAATGTCCGTCGGCATCTTTCAGAATCCTGTTGCGGGATTCATTTTCCGGATCGGTCAGGTCTAAGTCATAGATGGTACCCGGAGTCTTCCGGTGGGCCTGCATACAGGCGGCGGAGCAGTTCTTGCAGCCATCGCATTTCTCATATTCTATCAGGATGCGTTTCATGTTCACCACTCCTCTCTATATATTCAGTCCCTGGCGTTTTTCAAGAATGATCTTCTCCAGAATGTCGGCGGATTCCTTTGCGTCGCTGTTGATGATCACCTGGCCTCCGGTCAGGGTCTTCATATCCTCAGTCAGAACCTGGACAGCCACCTTGCTTCCGGTGACAAAGGGCGGAAGGCCAAGGTGCAGGGGCAGTCCCAGGGCAAGGCCGTAGCAGCCGTCTGCCAGGGCCTGTTCCTCCAGCCACTGGGCGGCGGAGAGTACCAGCGGAAGCTGGGGCAGGTCTACCTTCAGAGCCTCTGCCAGCTCTGTGGCTACGATCTCCAGACGGCCGATGGCCAGACAGGGACCAAAGTTTAAGACCGGCGGGATGCCCAGCTTCTCACAGACAGCACGCAGCTTCGGCCCTGCATACCGGGCCGCTTCCGGTGTCATGAGTCCGCAGTTTTCGATACCGCCAGAAGAACAGCCTGCGGTCAGCACGATGATATCCCTGGCGATCAGCTCCTTCACCAGGTCCACGGTCAGCACATCGTGTCCGCCTGCGGTTAAGTTGGAGCAGCCGACGACACCGGCCACACCCTTGATATCTCCGGCTACAATCAGGTCAATGAGGGGCTGCCAGCTGCCGCCCAGAAACTGCTTTAAGGAGGTTTCGCTGACACCGGTGAGGGTATTGGCATTGCCATGGTCAGTAAGCAGATTCATGGGAACACTGCCGCGGCGTGCCTGGTAGGCGGCCACCACTTCGTCGATGATCTCGTCAGTGACGGCGGGACGGTTCTCAAAGTCGAATTCCTTTAACTCCGCGTTGGCCTTCTTGGCCACGTTGTCGATACAGATCTGTCTGATCTTCAGCTGATCGCAGATGGGTTCAATGCCTGGCAGGGTACAGTTGAACTCGGAGATCACCGCGTCGATGCCGCCGGTGGCCAGGATTGCCTCGCTGGTATAGTTGTTGCCGGCATGTCCGTCAAATATCTCCGTATAGTGGGCGCCCCGAAGCTGCAGATACTGTCCCACGCAGGTACAGCCTACCAGCTTGAAGCCTTTGGCTCCGGCCTTCTTTGCCTTCTCCTTTACATCCTCGTCGGTGAGGCGGTTCTGGAGGAAGGTGAACATAGAGTGCTGGTGGCCGGTGATCATGATATTGATGTAGTCGGGATCAATGACCCGCAGGCCCACGGGAGCAAGGCGGATCTCCGGTTCTCCCAGAACCACGTCATTGAGCAGGTTGGTGAGAACCAGGCCGTAGATGCCGGTGGAGATGCCAAGCTTTAAGCAGTCCAGGAGCATGTTGACCGGGTCGGAATTCAAGTTGGTGGAGCATTTGACTACACCGTGGAACACTTCGGACTTGGCGCCGCCGGGAAGGATACCCAGGCCTTTCCATTTGTCATAACGGGGAGCGTAGGCCAGCTTCTCGGTCAGGGCCATCTTCTCATATTCCGGCAGATACAGATCCTTCAGGACCGCGTCGGCCACGGCCTCTGCCCGCTTATGTACATCTGCTTCCTCGATGCTAAAGAGAGCGGCCAGCCGGTTCAGGGTGTTGACCCCTTTGATCTCGCCCTTGGCGCGGGCGGTATTCCTGACATTGAGGGCAGTGTTCTCCACTACATGGATGTAGCAGCCGGAACCGGAAGCTACAGCACGGAGAAGATTCCGGGTGACGATGGTGTCTGCATTGGCGCCGCAGATGCCCCGGGGTGATTCTGGTGTGATGCGGCAGGGACCATTGGAACACAGCCGGCAGCATACGCCCTGGAGTCCGAAGGCGCATTTGGTGCTCTGGCTCTCCACCCGGTGGTGGGAGGTTTCCATAGGGAGTCCGGCGATGTAGGCTTCCAGGGGTTTGTCTGCGCTCTGGCAGGTGTTGCATCCATAACATTGATTCATTGTTGTACCTCCTTGCTGGAGCGTGCCGGGGGATGCTTCTGTGGCGAAGCTTCCTGTCGGCACGCCTGACGGTTTTGTTATAGTAAATTTTACTATAAATGATAAAAAAATTCAATAATATTGCAGCAAATATGCTTTTGTCTGTATACCTGTTATATCTTTACTGGCGGGACGCCGAGTGGCAGGCAGTGAGTGGCTAAAAAAATAATTTTTGAAAAACAGCCTTTGTGGTCAGCCGGAATACAAAGATCAAGGCCAGCAGAATGATGCAAACAGGCAAAATCGTGAGCGCATATTCAATAAAAGCCTGATGATTTTGCTGGTAGGCGCGATTGAGAAGGGGAAGTCCCAGCACAATCGCGAGATACCAGAAGGCAGGCAAAAGCCAGCGCAGATTCCATAGCAGCTGCTGGGAAAAGCTGACAAAGCACTTGTCCGGCTCAATGGCACAAAAGGAATAGGCAGCCCTGCCTGAAGCCGGAGCGGGAGAGGGATGGGAAAGGCTCCATCCGGACCTTTGAAACAAAGATTCCGTAATAAAAAACAGCATCAGAAGGGAACCAAAATATACCGTGACCCCGATGATGATATGAAGCCGGTCCGGGGACATCCATCCCGCCGAGGTTTCAAAAAAACCGGTTTCCGAGAGATAAACCGGCAGATAGAGGGAAACCAGAATCCGAAAGCCATTGACAAGAACAGTAAAGAAATAGGAACTGATAAAGCTTACGGCCAGCCAGGCAAAGCCTCCCCTCCGGGTCCGGAACCCGGGGAGGAATGAAAAGAGCAGAAGAGCGGCAGCAATGATCCAGAATTGAACACCGGAGCAGGAAGCGGCGATCAAAAAACGAAACGAGTGGCTGACATATCCTGCATGGGGAAGATATTCAAAGGGAATTCCGGACAGGATCTGTACCCACCAGGCTGTGGGAGCCAGAATCCACAGCAGCCCGTCACAGTCAGCCTGGCTATAGTAATATTTCATTGCCAGCAGGAGGGACAATCCTGCCAGGCAGGTGAAGCCATGGAGTCTGAAAAAGTTTTTTTTGCGTCTGGACATGATGGTTCCTCCTGGTATTGTCAGTATTGGTATGTGTTTTTTCTCGTCAGCTGTTGCGGTTCTTAACTGCGAAGAAATGCTTTGCGCCGGAAGGCCATAATCAATATCACAAGCATCACTCCCATAAGGAGCAGCCAGGCGCCAGGCTCCGAGCCGGTGGTATAGCCTCCCACTGCCAGGCTGGACACATGCAGCGGCAATGCGGATGGCTGCGTGACATCGCTGGCGTCTCCCTCCGGATTGCGGACGGTTTCCGTCACTGCCACAAAGGAGGTATAGGGAGTCATCATGCTGTATTTAAGTCCAAGGGAGGTGACTGTTTTTTTCGTGAGCGGTGAGTCTGTGCTCTGGGAGCCGTAATCCGTCAGCCGTTCTATTTTTTTGCGGGCCCACAGATAGCGGATGGCCTGATTGTCTGTGGATGGCTCCAAGGCGGAGACATCAATTTCCTTGACATAATCCTGGTCTCCCGATTTGCCGGTGATGCGAATGGTGCCAGACGGCTCTCCCCGCCACTTCCCGAACAACACAAGAGGACGGCGGGCAAAGAGGGTAGGAATGACAGGGGGTTCGACCTCATAGGCATCGAAACCCTCATAGCTTACCTGGACATTAGTCAGCAGCGGCGCCTGGACATAAGTGCGGAATTGTTCTGCCGTTTTGGAGCCATCCTCCTGATCCGTTACAATAAAGGCTTCTCCTTGTCCTGCTTTGGCAATTCCATTGATCAGGTAGCGATTGACAGAGTCACCGATACCAAAGGAGAAGAAATTGGTATTGCTGAGATTTTTTTGAATGATCTCAAAAATTTCTTTCTCTCCGGAAATGTAACCGTCAGTGATGGTAATGATACTGCGGGAGAAATTCCCCTGCATGGGAATGGAGAGGGCGTCTTTGAGGGCTGGAGCCAGTTCCGTTCCGCCTCCGCCGCTTTCCTGGTCGATCAGGTCAAGAGCCGTTTGAATATTTTCTTTAGTAGCCGGCAGAGAATCCGGAGACATCTTCAGCGACGCGTTGGAAAAGAGCAGCAGGTTGAAGCGGTCCGTCTCCTTTAAGCCGGAAACCAAATCCCGGATTAAATCCTTGGCAGTATCGAGAGGATAGCCGTACATGGAACCGGAAACATCCAAAATAAAGATATATTCCCGGGGCGGCAGCTGGTCAGGGGTATAGCGTTCTGGCGGTTGTACCATCAGCATGAAATAATTTTCTTCCTCGTCTGAGTCAAGCATCAGCCCGCAGCTGATTTCCTCTCCCGTCAGCTGATAACTCAGGATAAAATCCCGGTTGCCGGCGTAGTCCTGCGGGTTTGCCAGGGTGATCTGTGCCTTGCTCTCGCTGCTTTTTTCTATCTGGACGTCATGAGATTTGCAGCTGATATGGGTGATCGGGACACCGGTGGAAAGGCTGACCTTGATATTGTATTTTCCGGGAGGAGTCTTTCCCTCTTTCAGGTAGGGATTGGATATCCAGGAATCTTCCGGTTCCTTCTCAATGCCTGGGCCATCCTGGGAATCTTCTGCATTTTCAACAGTTCCGGGAGCGGAGCTGGCATAGCGGGGGCCGACTACGGTTGGAAATACGAACTCATAGATGCCTTCCGTGGAGAGGACCATCTCTGTGTAGTGGAGTTCAATGCGGACCGTATCGCCCGGCATAATGTTAGCCACATCCATGGAAAAGACGTTGGGCCGCTGCTGCTCCAGCAGGGAAGCGCTTTTCCCTTCGCTTTTGGCAGCCTCAAAGGTTTTTTTTGCCTCCTCCCTTTCCTGGATCTGGGCAGTGATGACCTGATCCCCGATCTGCATTTTCATGCCATGAATGGAGACGTTGTCAGAGGCCGGAAAGAGGTAGCGGGCATTGATCGGACGTTCCCCTTCATTGGCGTAGGTCTGGGTGACGAAGGTTTCGGCGATAATGCCGTTGATGGTGGTGGAAACGTCGGTTTCTTTCAGGGGAAAGGAATCGACAGAGGGGTCGCTGTCCTCGATGACAAAATAGGGGGCCAGAGTTGCTTCCCGGTCATTGGCGTCACCTTCCTCGCCGTAAGCGGCGGCAGGACAGGCAAGGAGGAACAAAAACGTCAGTGTGATACAGAGCCAGTTGATTTTCTTTTTTCTTTTCATGGGTGTGACCTCTTTTCTGTAATGGATGTTTCTGGTGGTTACATGAAGCTGGATGCCGTATCGGATGGGTTCTTGGCGGCCCCCGGGCGGCAGAAGTCTCTTGTATTTATAGTAAGGGAGAATGGTATCAAAAAGGTCTCAAAGTTGTATCAGAATTGTATCGTGAGAAGGGTTTTTGATAGATTTTGAAAATCGGATAGGTGTATTATGTGATGAATATGGTGAGGATAGTAGTGTTGTAAGAACTGCCTGTGAACCGTAACTTGTAAGAAAGTGGTAAGGATAATGTAAGGGATCGGTTCTTTACGTTGGCGGGCAATCTATGGTATAAATGAAAATATATCGATATGCCTGTGGATGAGCATCCTGGCAGGCGGTGGTATGTGCGGGTATCTGAGTTTTTACCGGGTATCCGAAAGTGACACTGAAAATGTGATATGGCAGAGTGCAGAAAGGAGGATTGTCATGAAACGCGATACATTTTGTTTTTTATTTGAAAACTTCATAGGGAGTCATGTTCCGGGGATGACGGGGCGAGGTGTTTCAGACAGGAGTCTTTTCTGGTGGAGAGCGGATATTTGACGATAGCTGCGGGAGTTTTCGGCAGGTTCGTTTTCTTTGCTGTTTGAATGATAGTATGCTGCCTCTGTTGGACGGACATGATAAGATTTACATTTATGTACCGTCAGAGATCAGGGAAAAGCTGTAGATAAGGAGCCGATCGATTCTGGCTGAGTGCCGGAATGGGTGGGCTTTTTTGTATGGGCCGATCTGCCGGGGGAAGAAGCAAAGAGAGATTCAGGAGGAGTGTTATGGCACGTGATCGGGAAACGGTTTGCATGTATTATGTGGCGGCCGGGCAGTGTAAAAAGGGCCGGGAGGCCTCTCATAGGCATTATTGCCAGAGATGTGATAAATATGTTCCGCGGGCGCGGATTCGTCATAAGAATAAGAAGAAGGAAAAGCTGCAAAAGATTTTCAGGGAAGAGTAGGAGGAAGGAATGTATCAGGAAGTAACAGGGCTTTATAATAGTGCAAGGGTGTATACGGATGTGGTGGAAGAGAGCGCTCTGGCTCAGATTCGGATCTTGTGTGACCAGGAATTTACGAAGGATTCCCGGATCTGCATTATGCCGGATGTCCATGCAGGCGCCGGATGCACCATCGGGACGACGATGACCATACGGGATGCGGTAGTGCCGAATCTGGTAGGTGTGGATATCGGCTGCGGGATGGAGGCGATCCGGGTGAAGAATCCTCATCTGGAACTGGAAAAGCTGGATAAGCTGATTTATGAAAAGATTCCATCCGGTTATGATATCCGAAAGACGCCGCATCGGCTGAATGAGGAGATCGATCTGGGGCAGCTGCGCTGCCATAAGGAAGCGGGACTGGATTTGGGGAGAGCGACGCTGTCTTTAGGGACTCTGGGAGGCGGGAACCATTTTATTGAGGTCGATAAGGATGAGGAGGGCAGTTTCTATCTGGTGGTTCATTCCGGGTCCCGCCATCTGGGGCTGGAGGTGGCAGGCTACTATCAGGAGCAGGCCTGGCGGGAATTGAATGGAAATACCAAAGCCGATCAAAAGGCGTTGATTGCCGCATATCGGGCGGAGGGCAGAGAAAAAGAGATTCAGCGGGCGCTGAAGAAGATGAAAAACCAGGTGCGTACAAAAATCCCCAAGGCATTGGCCTATTGCAGCGGTTCGCTGATGGAGGATTATATTCATGATATGAAACTGGTTCAAAGGTACGCGATGCTGAACCGGAAGGCCATAATGGATATTCTGATCCGGGGAATGAAGCTGAAGGTGGAGGAAGAATTTACCACCATCCACAATTATATTGACACTGAGGCGATGATTCTGCGCAAGGGGGCTGTCTCGGCCAGGAAAGGGGAAAAGCTTCTGATTCCGATCAATATGCGGGATGGTTCCCTGATCTGCGTGGGAAAGGGAAATGAGGAATGGAATTATTCTGCGCCTCACGGAGCCGGCCGGCTGATGTCCCGCTCCCAGGCGAAGAAGACATGGACCGTATCCGAGTTTAAGAAGCAGATGAAGGGGATTTACACTACCTCGGTCAATGCAGGGACTTTGGATGAGTGTCCCATGGCGTATAAAGGGATGGAGGATATTGTGAGGAATATTGGGCCGACGGCGGATATTGTGAGAGTGATCCGGCCGGTATATAATTATAAGGCGGGGGAAGAACAGGCCTAAAATGTACACTTACAATGTTTTTTCTGTTATTTTTCAAAGGAATATGATATGATACAAGAGTTGAAAGGCCGTGGAGCCTGATTGCAGGAAAATTTGCGGGTTTGGGGCGGCAGGACATCGCTGGCTGGGGGAAGGGGATACAGGTATGGGGATTGTTGCGGATTATACCAAGCGTTTGGAGCAGGAGACGGAAAAGATTATTGTGGGCAAGCGCCGGCAGATTGATATGATTCTGATGGCTGTTTTTTCCGGCGGCCATGTGCTTTTGAATGATCTTCCGGGAAGCGGGAAGACCACACTGGTGAAGACCCTGTCTCTGGCGCTGGGCTGCAGCTTTAAGCGTCTGCAGTTCACGCCGGATTTGCTGCCGTCGGATATTGTGGGAATGACGGTTTTTAACCAGAAGCGGGGCGAATTTGAACTGGTGAAGGGGCCTGTGCATACGAACATTTTGCTGGCGGATGAGATTAACCGGGCGATTCCCAGGACTCAGTCCGCGCTTTTGGAGGCCATGGAGGAGGGGCAGACCACGATTGACGGGACGACATTGCCGCTGCCGCAGCCTTTTGTGGTGCTGGCGACCCAGAATCCGGTGGAGCGGGAGAGTACTTTCATGCTGCCGGCGGCACAGATGGACCGTTTTTTCATCTGTCTGTCCATGGGATACCCAAGTGCGCAGGAAGAGGTGGAGATTTTAGAGCATCTGGGGGCCGGGATACCTTATGAGGAAATCCGTGGGGTGGCAGATCCCCGGCAGATTCTGGCGTTGCGGGAGGAGGCGGCCAGGGTGATGGTTTCGGAGATGTGCAGCCGCTATATAGTGGAACTGGTGCAGAAGACCAGAACCAGCCCGTGGTTAAAGCAGGGCGCCAGTCCCAGGGCCTCCCGGAGCCTGTATCAGGGAAGCAAGGCCTATGCCGCCATGCAGGGGAGAGATTATGTGATTCCGGAGGATATCCGGGAAATCTGGCTGCCGGTGATGTCCCATCGGGTCATTATCACGGCGGAGGCCCGTTTCCAGAAAAAAACGGCAGAGATGATTCTGGAAGAACTTCTGGCAGAGACAGAGGTTTTGCCATCTAAGAAGGAGTTGTTCAATGGGAGAAAAGCAAAGTAGAAGCAGTTGGTTTGCCAGTGTGCCGGGAGTGATAACTCTGTTGTTTTTTGCCGTCGTTACCAATTATTTCCAGATATGGCGGGTATCGGCGTTTCTTTTTCTGATGTCTTTTGTATGCAGCGGCGCTTTGCTGTGGAGCCGGCGCGTTTTGCGGCGGGTGAAGGTGTCTTTGGAGCTGCTGCAGGGAGCGTGCCACGTAGGAGAAAGGCTTTCTCTGAAACTGCGGGTTCGGAATAACAGTTTTTTTCCGCTGGTTTGGCTGGATGTGATCTTTCCCATGGGGGAGACGCCTTTGATGAGGCAGGCGGGGGAGGAGAAAACGTTCTGGTATGTACCGCCAGGGGAGGAAAAGGCCCGTGCGGCGGTGCGTCAGAGATTTGCCTGGCTTTTGTGGCAGCAGGAGATCGAATGGCGGGAGGAACTGGAGACAATCCGGCGGGGAACGGTTAGGCTTACGGAGGCAGTCCTTTTGGCAGGGGACGGGTTTGGGCTGTCTGCCAGGCAGAGGCGGCATTCGTTTCCCGTGCCTTTGGAACTGATCGTTTATCCCCGGCTGCTGCCGGTAAATGTACAGCCGTTTTTGAAAATGAGCCAGGAGGCAGAGGCGGAAAAACGAGGACAGATGGAGGATGTCACCTTGCTGAAGGGCAGCCGGCCCTATGCTCCGGGAGATCCGATGAAGCGGATTAACTGGCGGCTTTTGGCTGGCAGCGGGCGGATGGAGGCTAATATTTATGAGACAGTAACTCCTGGCTGCATTACCTTTGTGCTGGATTTGTTTTCCTTCCGGCTGGTGAAAAAGCTGGAGGATTCCCGGGGAGGCGATGCCTGGGAGGTGTTTTTGCGGAAACAGGCGCTGGAGCGGATGGTCAGTCTGGCGGCATCCTGTATCCGGGAGCTGGCCGAAAGGCGGGTCAGAGTGGCGCTGATCCTTCCGGCTTATGGGGAGCGGGATGCCGTTTTCTGTGTGCCGGGAATCGGAGCGGATTTGGAGAATGGCGGGAGCGCTTTCCATGAGGAAGGCATCGGGACGGAGACGGCAGCAAAATGCTTGGAGGAACTGGCCCGGCTGGACTATCGGGGGGAGCGGGTTTCCTTCCCCTATGAGGAGTTCTGGCAGATGGCCCACCGCCTGGGCAGTGTCTGCATCTGTACGTGTGAAGATCAAAAAAGGCCTCTGGAGGAATTGGCGGGGCAGCTGGGACGAAGCCGGGTCCGGTATCTGGCCGGAGAGAAGGTTTCCGGGGAGGCTTCGGAGTATGAATGTCTGTATGGGGAAGACATTTGCCACGAACCGGGGATTTATCTGGCGGCAGAAAAGAAGACGCCAAAAGAGGTGCGGATAAGGACGTTGTGGGGGGATGAGGAAAGGGAAGCAAAGGAGGGGGAAGGTATAGATTGAGAGAAGGACAAGAAAAATGGCTGATAAGTTATCTGCGGGGGGTCAGCGTTTTGCTGGGGGATGCGGCGATTCTTATGCTCTTCTTTTATGTGGTGGAGGCAATTATGCCGGGTCACGCGTTTTCGGTGGCGGCCGCTGTCTGGTGCCTGTATCTGGGGATTTTGTTTCTGGCGGATGATTTGCTGGCAAGGTTTGGGGTTTCCATGAATTTTTATCTGTTTTTTAACGGGGCCGTGATTCTGGCAGGAAGCTTTCTGGTGGTCCGGGGATCGGCCTGCGTGCCCTATGAGAATTCTTTTTTTGCTTATCTGGGGGCAGGGGCTGCGGCGACAGGGATTCATGGGGCTGTCTGTGGGTATCGTCTGCCGGGGGCGGACAGGATTTTGCGGTATGTGGATGTGCTGATTGTGGTGACGGGATTTTATCTGTATGCGGTGTTTGAAAGCGGCCGCGGGATTCACAGGGAGGCCATGGGCCTGGGACTGGCAGTTATGGTTCTGGACCTTATGGTGGTGAACCGCCTGCGGACCGGAGATGAGGCACATTTCGTGATTCGGGGGACAGGCATGGGAAGCCGGCTGATTCTGGCCGGAATGTTTGGCGTAAGTCTGATGGCAACTACCATTTTGGTAGGGGCGGCCTCGGGGCAGGTCCATAGCGCGGTGGATGTTTTTTTGCTGATTATGGGATATGCCTTGCAGGTTCTGGAGGCATTTTTCACCGTTGTAGGCTGGATTCTCGCGAAAATCATTTTGCTTTTCCTGTGGTTTTCGCCTACTGTATCTCAGGGAACCAGGGAAAATATTGGGGAGAACCTGGGGTTTGCCACGCAGGAGATAGCCGGGGAGGGTACGGGGATTTTCTTCTGGGTGTTTGCTTTTGGGGGAATCCTGGCGTTGGCTTTGGTGCTGGCCTGGGTGCTTTATCAGCTTCGCCATGTGAGAGTAGAGCGCAGAAGAACTGTTTTCCGAAAAAGCCGGGCAGTCCGGAAAAGCTATTTCTGGAAGGAGCTGCTGGCGCTTGGGAAAAAAGCGAGGGAATGGGTGGTTTTTGAGGGGAATTATTGCCTCTATCGGAATACGCCTGAAGGAGTCTATGTGTTTGCAGAGCGGCTGGGAAGAAGAAAGCGGATTCGCCGGCGAAAAGCGGAAGCACCGGGGGAATATATGAGGCGGCTGGCTGTGCTTTTGGAGGAAAAGCGGCAGAAAGGGGCCAAAACCGGTGTTTTGGGCGGTAGGGAAGGGGAAGCAAAAGGGAAGGAAAGGAATGAATTGTATGATCTGGCGGACAAGCTGGATCGGATTTTTTACGGGAGGAATGAGGGGGAAAACGGGAGCAGGATGACAGAGGGGGAATGCAGAAGCTGCAGGGAGCAGATCCGCAGGGCCTGCCAAGGATAATTTAGAAAGGTTAATATTTGAATGATACAAAAAGAAGAACTGGTTCAATTATATATTCGTGAATATGAGCGGTCGGGGAAGGTGCGCCGGCCTTCTTCTGCAAAGGTGAAGGGGGTGGTGGAAAAAACGGTCAGCCTGGTTCGTACTCTGAAACGTTCAAAAAACAGTCAGATTACCAGAAATGCCCTGGAAAATTATCACCGGCAGATCAATAACCTTTATTATTGCGGGGTCCGCCATCATCTGCAGCCGGTGCTGGAGCGCATCAGGAGGGATGTTCTGCCGGAATTGGTGCGGCTGGATCTGGCTATGCTGCTGCCGGAGGATGAGCGTCTGGTTGGCCCGGCGTTTTATGAATATCTGGAAAAGGATGCGGCGGGGGAGATCTGCCGGGCGCCGCTGTATGATTTGTTTCGCACCTTCCGGACAGAGGCTTTGAAAAATAAGATTCTGCAGCTGGTGCCTTCCCGGCCGGAACTGGAGTTTCCGGAAGCGCTGGAGATGAAGAGGCATTTCATTTTGCATATCGGCCCTACCAACAGTGGCAAGACCTTTCAGGCATTGGAGAGGCTGAAAAATGCAGAAAACGGGGTTTATCTTGGCCCGCTGCGCCTGCTGGCCCTGGAGGTTTATGAGAAGATGACGGAGTGCGATGTGGCTTGTACCATGCTGACCGGGCAGGAATGCATTGCCCAGGAGAACAGCCGGGTGACAGCTTCCACGGTAGAGATGGCCGATTTTTATAAAGCTTATGATATTGCGGTGATTGATGAGGCACAGATGACCGCGGACCCTGAGCGGGGACATTGCTGGACCAAGGCGATTCTGGGGATACAGGCCCCGGAGATCCATATTTGTATGAGCCCGGCGGCGGAGCAGGTCGTCTGTCATCTGATTGAAATATGTGGAGACGATTTTGAGATTCACCGTTACGAGCGGAAGACGGCGTTGGTCTGTGAGGAGGTTCCTTTCCGGTTTCCGGAGGATGTGCAGCAGGGAGACGCCCTGGTGGTGTTTTCCAAGAAATCTGTCCTGGATGTGGCCGGCCGTCTGGAGGAGAGAGGGATCGAGGCCAGCGTCATTTACGGCAGCCTGCCGCCAGAGATCCGCCGCCGCCAGATGCAGCTGTTTACCAGCGGGCAGACGAAGGTGGTGGTGGCCACGGATGCCATTGGCATGGGGTTGAATCTGCCGGTACGCAGGATTGTGTTTATTCAGACAGAGAAATTTGACGGGGTGGAACGCAGGGGCCTGAAGATCCCGGAGATCCTTCAGATTGCCGGCCGGGCCGGGCGTTACGGAATCTACGATACGGGATATGTAAATGCCATGGGAGCGCAGGCTCTTGCCTATGTGCGGGAACGGTTTGAGGCCGTAGAAGAGCCGGTAAAGAAGGTCAGCCTTGGATTTCCCCAGGTGCTTCTGGAACTGGACGAGCCGTTGGATGTGATTTTGCAGGTATGGCATTCGGAGAAGGCAGAGGCGCCCTTTGAAAAGGTCAGCATTGACGAATTGCTGTGCCTGTATGGATATGCCAAGCGTTTTGAGGAACGGATTATGGGATTTGAGGACAAGACGATCCTGTACCGGATGATCAGCTGTCCCATCGATGTTAAGGACCGCAAGGTGGTAAAGCAGTGGCTGGAGTATTGCATGAATTATCCGGCGGACACGTATTTGGATCATCCGGTGATGGATGGCATGGGCCGGAAAATGTCCGGGCGGAGAAAAGGGCAGGAGAATCCATCCAAAGAATCCTCTGGTTTGAAGGAAGGCAGAAATGAGAAGAATTCCATGCAGAATTATGAGACTTATTACAAGAAGCTGGATCTTTATTATCAGTTTTCCTACCGCTTTGACAAGGTGATTGATGAGGAATGGCTGGTAAGAGAGAGGGAAAAGACGGAAGCAGTCATTATGCGTTATCTGTCCAAGGGAAAGAAGGGATATATTGCCCGCTGCCAGTACTGCGGCCGGTTACTGCCGGTGGGATATATGGCCGGAAAATGCCGGAGATGTTTTGAGAAAAGAGGATAAGGGAATAGGGAAACCCCGGCGATCAGATGAAAAGATTGCCGGGGTTATTTTGTCTGTTATCCGTTGATCTGGATATATCTGGGGGCTTCTTCTATGGCTTTCGGTGCTTCCTTGGGGAACTGAAGCTTTAAGACGCCGTTCTCAAAGGTGGCCTGGATGTCCTCCTGCTTCAGCTGGTCACCCACATAAAAGCTTCTTCTGCAGGAGCCGCTGTAACGCTCCTGGCGGATGACCTTGCCGTTGGTGTCCTTTTCCTCCTTGCTGTCCTCACGGACAGCGCCGATGGTCAGATAGCCATTCTTGAGTTCCGCCTGGATGTCTTCCTTCTTGAAGCCGGGAAGGTCGATATCCAGCAGATAGTTGGTGCCGTCATCCCGGATATCCGTGCGCATCAGCGTGTTGGACGGCTGGCTGGAAGCGTTGCTGAAAAACGGGTCGTTGAAAAAGTCGTCGAACAGATCAAAACCAGAGTGTCTTCTTGCAGGTGTAAATAACATAAATATTCCTCCTTTTATTGTGGCAGCTGTTTTGTTGATTGGACAGCTGTTTGATATGTTTTATTTGTTATGGTTGTAATATAACACACATTATTAGCACTGTCAAGAGGTGAGTGCTAATAATGTGTGAAAAAATTGTGAATTCCTGGTTTCGTGTTCTTTCCCGGTTTCGTGTTCTTAAATGTATGAAATTTGTGTGCTTGCTTAGCACAAATAGTATTTGAGAAGTCCGTAAAAATAGGATATACTAAGATAGAGAAGACGTGAGGAATGGATGGAGGATATACATGAAGCTGATTCATTTATCAGATCTCCACATTGGAAAACGGGTCAATGAGTTTTCCATGCTGGAGGATCAGCGATATATATTGGAAGAAATCCTGTCTGTGACAAGGCAGGAGCAGGCGGACGGCGTGATTCTGGCAGGAGATCTCTATGATAAGCCGGTTCCCCCGGCAGAGGCAGTGCAGGTGTTTGACGAGTTTTTGACCCGGCTGGCGCAGATGGGGGTGCCGGTTTTTGCAGTCAGCGGCAACCATGATTCCCCGGAGCGGCTGGCATTTGGGGCCAGGCTGATGGAAAAAAGAGGAGTGTACCTGTCTCAGGTTTATGACGGGAATGTGACAGGGATACCCTTAAAGGATGAACATGGAGAGGTTATGGTGTATCTCCTGCCGTTTATAAAGCCGGCTGTGGCGCGCCATATATTCAAGGAGGAAGAGATCAGCAGCTATCAGGATGCGGTGCGGATTGCGATAGAGCATATCAAGACAGATCCGGACAGACGCAATGTGCTGGTGGCCCATCAGTTTGTGACAGGGGCTTTCCGGTGCGATTCGGAGGAGGTTATGGTCGGCGGCCTGGACAATGTGGATGTGTCTGTGTTTGAAAAGTTTGATTATGTGGCTCTGGGGCATATCCACAGTCCTCAGCATGTCGGACGTGAGACGGTCCGGTACTGCGGCACGCCCTTAAAATATTCTTTTTCCGAGGCGGATCAGAAGAAGAGCGTGACGGTGGTGGAACTTGGGGAGAAAGGCCAGATACATATCCGGACTTTGCCTTTAAAGCCTCTCAGGGATATGAGGAAAATCAGGGGAAGCTATCTGGAACTGACAGCCCTGGATTTTTACCAGGATACGGACAGGTCTGATTATATCCTGGCGGTTCTGACCGATGAGGAGGACGTGCCGGACGGACTGCAGAAGCTTCGGGTGATCTATCCGAACCTGATGCGTCTGGAGTATGACAACCGGCGGACCCGGGACAGCCAGGAGGTGGCCGGGGCCTGCGATGTGGAGCAGAAGTCCGAGTTGGAATTGTTTGAAGAGTTTTATGAACTGCAGAATAATCAGCCATTTAGTGAAAAACAGCGGGATTTTGTAAGACAACTGATACAGCAGATACAGGAGCGTTGAGATTATGAAACCAGGGAAACTGACAGTCAGCGGATTCGGGCCCTATGCAGGAGAGACCGTGATTGATTTCGCACGGCTTGGGGAAAGCGGGCTTTTTTTGATTACAGGGGATACCGGCGCGGGGAAAACGACGATTTTTGATGCGATTGCCTTTGCGCTCTATGGAGAGGCCAGCGGAACGGTGCGTGAGGCGGGAATGTTCCGGAGCAAATACGCTCCCGAGCATGTTCCGACCTTTGTAAAATTGGAGTTTACCTATCAGGGGAAAAGCTATCGGGTCACCAGGAATCCGGAGTATATGCGTCCCAAAGACCGGGGGACCGGCTATACCTTGCAGAAAGCGGATGCGGTGCTGGAGTTTTCTGACGGGCGGCCTCCGGTTACGAAGATGCGGGAGGTGACCCGGGCGATCGAAGAACTGACCGGACTCAGCTACCGGCAGTTTACACAGATTGCCATGATTGCACAGGGGGATTTCCAGAAGCTGCTTCTGGCAGGGACGCAGGAACGCAGCGAGATTTTCCGGCAGATCTTTCACACGGGGCTGTATCAGGAGGTGCAGAACCGCTTAAGAGACGCCTTGCGGGAACGGTGGAAGGCTTATGATGAGATCCGCAGGAGTATCAGCCAGTACTTAGACGGAGTGGTGTGCAGCGGCCCGGGAGAGGGTTTCAAGGACGGCGCCCAGGCAGAGTGGGAACGTTTAAAAAAGTCCCATTTTGAGGAAAAGACGGAGAGAGGGTTGGAACTTCTGCAGGAATTTTTGCAGTGGGATGAGGCTGATTTCAAGCAAATGGAAGAGGAACTGAAGGTTCTGGAGGAAAAGATCCAGCAGGAGGACCAGCTGCTGGGAAAGGCCGGACAGGGCAGGCGCATCCGCGAAGAGCTGGAACGCACCCAGAAGGAACTGGAAAAAATACTTCCCGGGTTGGAGGCGGCCAAAAAGGCCAGGGAGGCCGCCAATCGCCAGACCGGGGAGGAGGAATGCCTGGCTGAGATGATCCGGACAGGAAAGGATCATGTGGAAAAATTTCTTCAGCTTCAGCTTCTGAGCGGGCAAATGGAAGAAAAGGGAAACGAGATTGTCTGTCACAGCAAGACAGCAGAGCAGGCCGCCCTGGCTGCCAGGGAATGGAAGAAAACGGCACAAGAGAGGCAAGAGGAACTGGATGCTCTGAAAAATGTCGGAGAAGAGCGGGAGAGGCTGATCAATCAGAGAGACAGCCTGGATGAAAAAAACAAAGAACTGGCCGGATTTTTAAGACGCAGGGAGGAAATCCAGCAGGAGCAAGCGGCGATCCGAACCGCGCTTGAGGAAAATGAGGCTCTGGAAAGAGGCCTGGCGGCTGAGATCCAAAGGCTTCAAAGCCAGGTGGAAGCCTTATCAGACCGGGATGTGGTCCTGGAAGGACTGTCCGGGAAAAAGAAAGAACTGGAAGGGCTGAGGGACAGGTTAAGGCAGAACACGGAAGAACTGGAAAAGGTCGAAGAATGCCAGAGGCAGGAGAGAAAAAAGGCCGAAGATCTTGAGGGACAGGAAAAAAATTATAAGGAAGAGTGGGACAGCCTTTGCCAGGAACTGGAAGAACGAAAGATGGCTGACCGGGAGGAGGCGGAGCGCCGTCATCAGGTATCGGAACAGCAACAGCTTCTGAAGGAATTCCAAAAGAGGGAAAAACGTCTGCGGGACTGTCAAAAGAAATATGACGAAGGCCAGAAGCTTTACCAGGAAATATCCGGGGGATGGGATCGAGTAAGAGAGGAGTATTACCACAGGGAAAAGCAGTTTCTGGATGCCCAGGCAGGCCTTCTGGCGAAAAAACTGAAAAAAGGAGAACCCTGTCCGGTATGCGGCTCCATTCATCATCCGACGCCGGCGATCCTCCCGAAGCAGGTTCCCGAAAAGGCAGAACTGGATGAGAAAAAACAGGAGTTGTCTTCATGGGAGGCGAAGGTGCAGCAGCTTAGCGCCGACCTCCGGCACGTGCAGGAGCAGATGGAGGAGGAATGGGCAGGAATCCGGGAGAAGTTCGGCAGCCAGGAGGTTATTTTTCAGAAACAGGACGGCGGGAAGGAAAAGCAAGACGTGGATCAAGGATCTTGTGACGTCGGGGAAGCGGCAGGGGAGAGGGACCTTTGGAAAAAGCTGGCTGTGATTGGCAGTATCCGAAAGGAATGCCTGAGAGAAGCAGAGAATAAGCTGGAAGAAGCCAAAATACAAAACCAGAAGCGCCAGCAGGGAGAGGCGAGGAAAAAAGAACTGGAGAAAAAGCGGGAGACATTACAAAAGCAGATCCGTACGATCCGGTCTGGCCTGGATGCCCTGTCCGGCAGCGAAGCGGCTCTGCGTCAGCAGGCGTTTTCCGATATCGGTGAGGCAAAGAAGTCGCTTGCCATGACGGGGGAAGCGACTCATGTACAGGATGTTCTGATTCAGCTGGAGAGGAACCTGGCAGAACTGTCAAAGCAGGAGGATAAAATTTGTCAGGAGATGGAAAAACGCCGCATCTGTCAGAACGGGGCAAAGGAGAAACAGACCATCCTGGATGACTGCCGAAAACGGATACAGGGGCAGGAAAGCCGCCTGAAGGTTCTGGCAAGCCAGAGCGGGGACAATAAAAAGAGGCTGCTTGAGCGCCTGAGCCTCAGACAGCCATGGGGGCAGCCTTATGAGGATCTGGCGGTTATGACAGAGGACAGGCTGTATGAAGCCGGGGCCGCAGCCGCAGGGATTTTTCAAAAGCAGCTGGCTGCCGTGAATGCGAAGATTGAGAAAAACCGGGAGCAGCTGGAAAGAAAGGCATCGCTGGAACGGGAGGTTTCGGATATCGAAAAGAACCTTACCGGGCAGGAGGAAATCCTTGTGCGTACCGGGCGGGACCTGGCTGGCCTGGAGGCAGAACAGAGGCATTTAAAGGAACAAAAGGAGCAGCTTTTGAAGGTGCTGGGGGAGAGGACCGGGGAAGAACTGAACCGGGAGATTGCAGAAAAACAGCAGGAACTTACCAGGCTGCAGAAAAACCGGGAGCAGGCAGAGATGGATTTTCAGGAATACCAGGGCCGGACAACGAAGCTTCAGGCGCAGATCCAGGCGCTTGCCGGGCAGCAGGAGGATACGGAAGCGTTGGAGGAAGAGGAGATCACGGCCAGAAAGCAGCAGTGGATCGGCCAGAAGGAAAATCTTTCCAAAAGGAAGCAGGAAAAGTACGCCGCATGCAGGAAGAATCGGGATATCTATGATTCGGTGCAGGGAAGCCGGAAGGAACTGGCAGCGGCGGAGCAGGAGTATGTCTGGGTGAAGGCGTTGTCTGACACGGCGAACGGGACTTTGTCCGGCAAACGCAAGATTGAACTGGAGACCTATATTCAGACGGCATATTTTGACCGGATTCTGCGGCGGGCCAACCTGCGTTTTTTGACCATGAGCGGCGGGCAGTATGAACTGAAACGTCAGGAGGGCGGAGACAATAAGAAGGAAAAGGCGGGGTTGGAATTAAATGTCATCGATCATTATAATGGTACGGAGCGGAGTGTCCGCACCCTGTCCGGAGGAGAATCCTTCCAGGCCTCGCTCTCCCTGGCGCTGGGGCTTTCGGATGAGGTCCAGTCCCATGCAGGCGGCATACGCCTGGATACCATGTTTGTGGATGAAGGCTTTGGGTCTCTGGATGAGGAGGCCTTAGAGCAGGCGGTAAAGGCGTTGTCTGGCCTGGCAGAAGGGGAACGCCTGGTAGGGATTATTTCCCATGTGGCGGAACTGAAGGAGCGGATCGAGAAGAAGATTCTCGTGAAAAAAGGGAGAGGGAATGAGATTGGGAGCCATGTAAATTTTTGTGGACATTTTGCGGGAATGACAGTAGAATAGACAAGGTAGGGAGGGGTTTGGAATGATCGACTTGCATGGCCAGATTTCGCTCGCATTTTTGAAGAAAAGCCGGTTTACCGGAAGCTTTTCGGGGATGCGCTATCTCCTTCAGAAAAAGGAACAGGTAGTGGAAGAGGCCAGGGAAGAGGAGGCGGCACAGACAAAGACCGTACTGGAGGCGGTGATCTGGCCGGAACCGATGAATTTTGAGATGACAGAGCAGGAGAAAAAGCACGGGAAGGCTTTTTCCTTTGACGAGTCCGGGCTATGGGAGGCCGTGGACTGGCTGAATGAAGAATATAAAGCAGGAAATTTTTGAAAAGGCTTACAGGGGTGTGCAAGGGCACAAATGACAGGATGAGGATACCAGGAGGGCGGTTAGATGAACTTAAAACAGATTACCGGCATTTATTTTAGTCCTACGGGGAATACAAAGACGGCGGTAGAGACGATCACGGGGCAGATTCCCGGGGGGAAGGAGTATCTGGATCTGACAGATCCGGGGAAACGTCCGGACTATCATTTTATGGAAAATGAGGCAGTGGTAGTGGGGGTGCCGGTCTATGGGGGGCGCGTTCCGGCCACTGCGGCAGAACGGCTGAGGAAGCTTCATGGAAGGAAGACGGCTGCGGTGCTGGTGGCGACTTACGGAAACCGGGCCTATGAGGACGCGCTTTTGGAACTGAAGCTGATTATGCAGAAACAGGGTTTCTGCCCGGTGGCTGCCGCGGCAGTGCCGGCGGAGCACAATATTGTCCGGAGCATTGCGACGGGAAGGCCGGATAAGGCTGACAGAAAGAAGATGAAACAATTCGGCAGAGAGGTCGGCAAAAGATTCTGGGAATTGGCCAGCAATTACCGGATCGGGGATCTGCAGGTGCCGGGAAAGAGGCCGTTTCGGAAGTTTCATGGGGTGTCCCTGAAGATTAAGGTGGGGTCTTCCTGCAGGAATTGCGGCACCTGTATCCGCATGTGCCCGGTTCAGGCGATCTCGCGGACGGATGCAAGAGTGATGGATACGGAGAGATGTATTACCTGTATGCGCTGTATGAAGGTTTGCCCGACGGGGGCGCGCAAGATTAATACCATGGTGCTGTTAGCCGTAGGGCATAAACTGAAAAAGGTCTGCCCGGAGAGGAAGGAGCCGGAATTTTTTATATGAAGGTGAGAAAGCATTTTTATTTTTCCGGACGTGTGCAGGGAGTAGGATTCCGTTATCAGGCGTGCCGGATTGCCCGGAGCCTGGGACTGGCCGGCTATGTAAAAAATCTCTGGGACGGCAGGGTGGAATTGGAGGCGCAGGGAGAGGAAACCCAGGTCTGGGACCTGGTGTCTGCCCTCCACAGACAGCCTTATATTCAGATCGATGATATGGAGACTGCGGATATGGCTCTTAAGGAGGAGCGGGGGTTCCAGATGGCAAACTGATTGCGGAAATATTTCAGGGAGATGCTCCAAGCGGAAAGCATCCTGATAAAAACAGGACAAAACAGGAGGAAGGATATGACACAGAAGGAAGTGCTGGAGCAGGCAAGGGCCTGCCTGGGACCCTATTGCAAAGGCTGCCAGGTATGTGACGGACGGGCCTGCAGAAACCAGATTCCCGGGCCAGGGGCCAAAGGAGTGGGAGACACGGCAATCCGCAATTATAATAAATGGAAAGAAATCCGGGTGCAGATGGATACGATATGCGGGAATATTTTGCCGGATACTGGTTTTGAGATGTTTGGAAGGACATTCTCCTATCCGTTTTTTGCGGGTCCGGTGGGAGCGGTAAAGCTGCATTACGGAGAAAAATACAGTGACGCCGGATACAATGAGATTCTGGTGCCGGCCTGCGCAAAAGCGGGGATTGCCGCCTTTACCGGGGACGGAACAGATCCGGAAGTGATGCGGGCGGCTGTCTCTGCCATCAGGGCCGAAGACGGCCTGGGTGTCCCTACTGTGAAACCTTGGAATTTTGATACCATCCAAGAGAAGCTGAAGATGGTTCATGAATCCGGTGCGTTTGCCGTTGCCATGGATATTGACGCCGCAGGCCTGCCTTTTCTGAAAAACATGACCCCGCCTGCCGGGAGCAAGTCTGTGGAAGAACTGGCAAGGATTGTAAAAGAGGCGAAAATCCCTTTTATTGCCAAGGGGATTATGACGGTGAAGGGCGCCTTGAAGGCCAGGGAGGCAGGCGCGGCGGCCATCGTGGTGTCAAATCACGGGGGCAGGGTGCTGGACCAATGTCCGGCAACGGCGGAAGTTCTCCCGGAAATAGCGGCAGCTGTGGGAGGTTCCATGATGATACTGATCGATGGAGGCATACGCAGCGGCACGGATATTTTTAAGGCGCTGGCGTTAGGCGCGGACGGTGTTCTCATCTGCCGGCCCTTTGTGACCGCGGTCTACGGGGGCGGCCAGGAGGGAGTGACGGAACTGGTGGAAAGACTGGGGGCAGAATTGAGAGACACTATGGCCATGTGCGGGGCCCATACGCTTTCGGAGATTACTCAGGATATGGTTTTCAGGCCGTAAGCCATAACCTGAAGGAATTATATACATTCCATTTCGATAGTTGACAAACAGGAGCAGGATTGCTATGATTATATGAACGTGAGAGAAAGGGTGAAATACCATGGATAGGATCGTATTATCATTGCTGGTGGACAATACTGCCGGTGTTTTGAGCCGGGTAGCAGGACTGTTCAGCCGTCGTGGCTATAATATTGAAAGCCTGACAGTCGGCGTGACTGCGGACGAGAGGTATTCCCGTATGACCGTGGTGTCTCTGGGCGATCAGGAGATTCTGGAACAGATCGAGAAGCAGCTGCGCAAGCTGGAAGACGTCCGCGATATCAAGGAACTGCGGCCGGGACAGTCCGTTTACCGTGAACTCATCATGGTGAAGGTGAAGGCGAATGCCAGTGAACGTCAGGCCATCGGTGCGATTTCCGACATATTCCGTGCCACCATCGTGGATGTGGGCAAGGATTCCCTGACCGTCATGCTGACCGGTGACCAGTCAAAATTGGATGCATTGGTCAATCTGCTGGAAGACTATGAGATTCTGGAACTGGCAAGAACCGGCCTGACCGGACTTTCCAGAGGCTCGGAGGATGTCCGCTATTTGCCGTAGAAAGAGGAACCGGCCATATAAAATGAAACATTGAGGAGGAAAAAGACATGGCAAAGATTTATTATCAGGAAGATTGCAACCTGTCCCTGCTGGAGGGAAAGACCATTGCGGTGATTGGCTACGGAAGCCAGGGACATGCCCACGCGCTGAATGCGAAGGAATCCGGCTGCCACGTGATCATCGGCCTTTATGAGGGCAGCAAGTCCTGGGCCAAAGCCGAGGCGCAGGGGTTTGAGGTCTATACGGCTGCGGAGGCTTCAAAAAAAGCGGATATTATCATGATTCTGATTAATGACGAACTGCAGGCTGATATGTATAAGAATGATATCGAGCCGAACTTGGAAGAAGGCAACATGCTGATGTTTGCCCATGGTTTCAACATTCATTTCGGCTGCATCAACCCGCCGAAGAATGTGGATGTCACCATGATTGCGCCGAAAGGCCCCGGCCATACGGTTCGTTCCGAGTACCTGGAGGGCAAGGGAGTCCCGTGCCTGGTGGCAGTGGAGCAGGATGCTACCGGCAAGGCCCTGGAGCTGGCTCTGGCTTATGCGCTGGCGATCGGCGGCGCCCGGGCGGGTGTTCTGGAGACCACCTTCCGCACCGAGACGGAGACCGATTTGTTTGGCGAGCAGGTAGTTCTCTGCGGCGGCGTATGTGCGCTGATGCAGGCCGGATTTGAGACTCTGGTGGAGGCTGGCTATGATCCGAGGAATGCCTACTTTGAGTGTATTCATGAGATGAAGCTGATCGTGGATTTAATTTATCAGTCCGGATTCGCAGGGATGAGATATTCCATCTCCAATACGGCTGAGTACGGCGATTATGTGACTGGCCCGAAGCTGATTACGGAAGAGACCAAGAAAACCATGAAGAAGATTCTGGCAGAAATCCAGGATGGTACGTTCGCCAAGGAGTTCCTGCTGGATATGTCTCCGGCAGGGCGTCAGGTGCATTTTAAGGCGATGCGCAAGCTGGCGGCGGAGCATTCTTCTGAGAAGGTCGGCGAAGAGATCCGCAAGCTGTACAGCTGGAATGACGAAAGCGGCAAGCTGATCAACAATTAAACTTGAGAGATTGTTTAAACGGGGGGAGAGCAAGGCGGATGCCTTATCTTTCCCCTGCTTTAATTACGGGATATCTGTCAAAAGGCGCTGGTGACGCGTGCTGACGGGTTCGGAAAGGAGAGATGTGACAATATGAAAAAGGGCAGAATATTTTGCGGTTCCCGGGGAATCCGGATTTTTTGTGCGGCAGCGCTGGCGGCCGGCCTGGCAGTGACGCCGGCATATGCCGCCGGCTGGAGCCAGGAGGATGGCGTCTGGTATTATTACGGGGAATCCGGAGAAAAGGAAAACGGCTGGATACAGGCCGAAGAAGACGGCCTGTGGTATTATCTGGACAGCGATACAGGAAGCTGGATGCAGCGGCCGGTCCTGGATACGGAAGCGGCGGTCCATCTGTTGGAGAACGCCATCAAAAAAGCCGGCTATTATCAGAATGAGAAGCAGCCGGTGGAAGTCCGGGAGGACTGGAGGGATGACAGGGTGATCTGCATGTCTGTCCGCATGACAACGGGGCCGAACAGTGATGCAATCCTGAACAACTATGAAGTCAACAGAAAAACGGGGGCGGTAAAAGCGGCAGTGGGAGGAAGCTTCAACCTTTATGATTAGTTCGGTCGGATTCCCGGCAGAAACAAAGAAAAGATTCCAGCGCTTCTGAGGTGTGGCCAGGCTGGTAGGCAAAGCCGACGGTCCGTTTTTGAATAGGCCGGTTCAGGCAGAGTTCCACCAGCCGTCCGCTCTCCAGGTCCTCTTTGACGAATTCTTTGATTACACAGCCGACGCCAAGGCCGATGCGGGCAAATTCTATCAGCAGGTCCATGGTGGTGACCTGCAGCAGGTTGTTGGCTTCGATGCGGTTGGTATTCATATAGTCGTCAATATGTGAGCGGGTGATATTGTGCTTGTCTAAAAGCATAATATTGCCCACTTGGAAAATGTCGCTGCCGGCGCCTTCCCTGAGGCGCAGATTCTCCAGGTAACTGGGAGTGGCGACAAAGATATCTTCGATTTCCATCACCGGAAGAAAGGCAAGGCTCTTTCGGTTTCCGGGCTGAGCCACCAGTCCGATATCAATATGCTGTTGCTCCAGCATGGCAAATGTGTGGGTGCTGGACTGGCTTTCAATCGTAATCTTGATATGTGGATATTTTTCAATGAATTCTTTTAAATAGGATACCAGGATAAAGCGGCATAAAGTGTTGCTGACACCGATGCGGATATGCCCCATATGAAATTCGCGGATGCGGCGCAGCTTCTGCTCGCCGGCTGAGAGCTCCTCAAAGGCAGACTGTGTGTGTTCATACAAGATCCGGCCTTCCTCAGTCAACTGGACGCCCCGGGAGTTGCGTGTGAAAAGCGTTGTGTGAAGGTTGTCTTCCAGCTTGCTGATGGCTTTGCTGATGGCGGGTTGGCTGATATAAAGTTCACGGGCGGCCCTGGAAATGTTGCCGGTTCTGGCCACGGCATAAAAAATGCGGTATTGGGAAAGGTTCTGGTCCATAGGCAACTCCTTATAACTTATTATTATGATAAACATGAGTATTATGTATTGTCATTATAGCAGGCGAAGTGATATAATGCAATCAGAAAAGTAAACCTGACAGGAGGGAAAATCTGTGGGAAAGATTTTTAAATTTCATAATGATCTGGATACCGACCAGATTATCGCGTCGCAGTATCTGCTGCTGCCGACGATCGAGGAGATGAAGGTACATACATTTGAGTCGCTGGACCCGGAGTTTCCGCAGAAGGCAGTCCCCGGAGATTTTGTGGTGGGCGGTGAGAATTTTGGATGTGGTTCTTCCCGGGAACAGGCGCCGGCAGTTCTGAAGGCATTGGGAATCCAGGCGGTGGTGGCGAAGTCGTTTGCCCGTATTTTTTACCGCAATGCCATAAATATCGGACTTCCGGTGATTGTCTGCAAGGATTTGCCGGATGCAGTGGAGAGCGGGGATGAGATGGAACTCTCCTTGACGGATGGCGTGGCAAAGGCAGGGGGGAAAGAGTTTGTCTGCACAAAGCTTCCGGAGTACATGCAGCAGATCTTAAGCCAGGGCGGATTGATTGCTTCGCTGAACAAGGAGGTGCAGTGATGGGAATGACAATTGCGGAAAAAATTATCGCACGGGCGGCCGGAGTGAAAGCGGTCCGGGCGGGGGATATCCATACGGTGAACCTGGACCGGATGATGAGTAATGACGGGACGACTCATCTGACGGTGGATATGTACTATAACAAACTGAAAAACCCGCGGATTGCGGATGTGAAAAAGATGGTATTTATTGTGGATCACAATGTTCCCTCGGACAGCGCCAAGACAGCAGGCTCTCAGAAGAAAATGCGTGATTTTGCGAGAGAGCATGGCATTGATTTCTGGGAGGGGAAAGGCGTGTGCCATCAGATTATGATGGAACATTATGTGTGTCCGGGAGAATTGATCTTTGGTGCGGACAGCCATACCTGTACCTATGGCGCGCTGGGAGCGTTTGGGACCGGTGTGGGATGTACGGATCTTTTGTATGGCATGGTGACGGGAACCTCCTGGGTGCTGGTGCCGGAAACGGTAAAATTTAATTTGACCGGTAGTTTGCCTGAAGGGGTATATCCGCGCGACCTGATGCTGACGATTATCGGGCAGATCGGGGCGAACGGCGTCAATTACCAGGTAATGGAATTTACCGGCGAAGGGGCGAAGACCCTTAGCGTCAACGACCGGATGGTGCTGTGCAACCTTGCGGTGGAGGCCGGAGCAAAGACAGCGATCTTTGAGGCCGACGAGATTGCGCTGGAATATCTGCGGGAACGCGGCCGAGAGCCGAAGGCAGTATTTAAAAGCGATGAGGACGCCGTCTATGCAAAAGAATATACCTTTGATCTTTCAGAGGTCGTACCGGTGGCGGCAAAGCCTGACTTTGTGGATGCGGTCGTACCGGCAAGAGAGGTCTGCGGCGTGCATATCGACGAGGCGTTTCTGGGTTCCTGCAATAACGGAAGAATCGACGAACTGCGCGTGGGGGCAGCGATTGTGAAAGGACGCAAGGTTGCGGAGCATGTGCGTTTTCTGGTCGTACCGGCCAGCCAGGAGGTCTACCGGCAGGCGATGGAGGAAGGGTTGATCCAGATATTTATGGAGAGCGGAGCGATCGTGATGAATCCGAACTGCAGCGTCTGCTGGGGCAGCTGCCAGGGCGTGATCGGAGAAAATGAAGTCCTGATCAGTACGGGTACCAGGAATTTCAAGGGCCGGGCCGGACATCCCAGTTCCAAGGTGTACTTAGGATCGGCGGCGACCGTGGCTGCTTCTGCCGTCAAGGGCGAGATCTGTACGGCAGATATGCTGTGAGCCGGGGGTAAATTTATAGAGAAGAGGGACAGGTATGGAACAATTTACAGGCAGGGTATGGGTGCTGGGGGATGATATTGATACGGATATTATTATCCCTACCGAGTATCTTGCCCTAAAGACAATTGAAGAGATGAAAAAGTATGGTTTTTCTCCTCTGCGTCCGGAGCTGGCGGCACAGATCGGCAAGGGGGATATCCTGGTGGCAGGGAAGAATTTTGGCTGCGGGTCTTCCCGGGAGCAGGCGCCGGAGGTTGTGAAGGCGTTGGGAATCCGCTGCGTGATTGCCAAATCTTTTGCCCGGATATTTTTCCGCAACGCGATCAATAACGGACTCCTGTTGATAGAGCAGCCGGATTTATATGATGAGATCAAAGAGGGAGACACCATTACCGTTACCGTCAATCAGGATGTGGACTATCAGGGAAAACGTTATCCGATCGCGTCGCTGCCGGAGAATCTGGTGGAGATTATCACTGCCGGAGGCCTGGTGAAGGCCATGCGCAGGCGCAATGGGCTGGAGGACTGAGAAAAGGAACTGCAATCGCGAGGAGAGGAAACAGACAGATGGGACAGACGATTATTGAAAAAATTATTGCGCGCAATATTGGGGCAGCGTCGGTAAAGCCGGGAGATATCGTGACAGTAAATGTGGACCGGGTGATGCTCGACGATATTATGATGCCGTTTATTGTGAATAAATTTCAGGAAATGGGATTTAAAGAGGTATGGGACCCGGATAAGGTGGTATTGATTTACGACCATCTGGTGCCGGCCAGCCAGCAGGATGATACCCGCCACTACCGGATAGGAGATGAATTTGCCGCAAGGCACGGCCTCACGCATGTCCATCGCAGCGACGGCATCTGCCATCAGCTGATGACGGAGGCAGGATATGTAAAGCCGGGAGACGTGGTGTTTGGTACGGACAGCCACACCACAACATACGGGTGTGTGGGAGCCTTTTCCACCGGCATCGGCTATACGGAGATGGCGGCGATTCTGGGAACCGGCCAGCTGTGGGTCAAGGTGCCGGAGACGATACGGGTAGTGATTGATGGGACGCTGCCGGAGGGGGTAATGTCGAAAGATATCATTCTGCGCCTGATCGGGGACCTGGGGGCGGACGGCGCCACTTACCGGGCGTTGGAATTTGGCGGACAGACCGTGGAGCAGATGAGCATAGCAAGCCGGATGACCATGGCGAATATGGCGATCGAGGCGGGAGCCAAATGTGCTGCTTTTATCCCGGATGAAAAGACGGCACAGTATTGCGGGATACAGCTTAGCGGGTTCCAGGCAGGCCTGAGAGGGGACGCGGATGCCTCTTATGTGAAGACCCTTACTTATCGGGCCGAGGACTTTCTGCCGGTAATGGCATGTCCGTCGCAGGTGGACAAAATCCGCAATGTCAGCGAACTGGCAGGAACCGTGATCGATCAGGTCTTTATCGGCTCCTGTACGAATGGGAGACTGGAGGATCTGCAGGCCGCCGCCGCAGTGCTGAAAGGGAAACAGGTAGCGCCTTTTGTGAAGCTGATTGTGACTCCGGCCAGCCGTAAAGTATATCTGGAGGCGTTGGAGTGCGGCGCGCTTCAGACATTGATGGATGCAGGGGCGATTATCACACATCCCGGATGCGGCCTGTGCTGCGGCCGGACCGGAGGAATCCTCTGTGACGGAGAACGGGTGGTGGCGACGAATAACCGCAATTTCCTGGGGAGGATGGGAACCTCAAAGGTGGAGATTTACCTGGCGTCGCCGGTGACGGCGGCGGCCTGCGCAGTCGCTGGGAAAATCGTAGACGGCGTACAGGTATAATATATGGCAATATTAAGAAGAGAGTGTTGCAAAATACAACATTTCTACAATATATAGTTTCCATGTGTGGAATTGCCGAGCTATATATTGTACAAATCGGTTGTTTTGCAATACTCTCTTCTTTGATTTAAAAGTCTATGGCTATCGGCTATCCCGCGATATCGGTTTGTATCAGATATTTATCAGATATTTATAATACATCATCTTGTCAAATAAGGTACTATAGGATACAATCATACAAGAGGTGTGATAAAATGTATGAGGATTTACTTTGCAGACGGTCGCCTCAGCTGCGAATAAAAAAGCAGGTTTCTGCTCGTGATATTTATCCGGCAGGGGTATCTTTTTGGGCAGGATTTGATAGAATCGAGGCAGAAAGGCAGGAAAATGGTATGTGCAATATTGCGGTATGCGATGATTCGGCATTGGACCGTAAATATCTGATGGAACGTATTGACCGGATAGCTACTAACCAGGAACTTCGCATCTATGAGTTTGAATCAGGGATAGAGTTGCTGGAAGCTATGAATGATATTCAGTTTGCGGCCGTATTTTTGGATATTCAGATGAAAGATATGAGCGGCGATGATACCGCAAAAAAGATCCGGGATTTGGATGATAGCCTTATTCTGGTTTTCTATACCGGCTATGCGACGGTTACACCGGAAAGGCTTGAGGTACTGCCTTTTCGATATCTGATGAAAAACATGCCAGACGCTCAGTTTGATGAGTACATAAAAGCAACGTTGAATAAGGTGGAAGAGTGTAATCGTATGCCAATGCTGGCTGCCAATCTGCAGAAAAGAGCGATTTACATCAACTCTAAATTTGTAATCTATATAGAAAAATATAAGAAGAGTACACGGGCGGAATTGGTGCCGATAGCCTATGATATCTATGGCATCAAAGCCGATGAACATGGAAAATACCCAGATGTCAGGATCTCCGAACCTCTTGAAAAGACCTATGAGAAATTGAAGCGGTATGGATTCGGTTGCCCCCATGACAGCTATATTATAAATTTTGAATATATGAACACCTGCACCGCAAGGCTGCTGGGATTAGAAGGCGTGGATATTGAATTTCCAATCGCACGCAGTAAAGCAAAAGAGTTTCATGCGTTGAAAGGGCAGTTTATCCGTGCAAAATATGTTGGGAGTGATGAATCGTGAGTTCGGAAATGTTTACGATCGGAAGAATTTTGCTTTGCTCGGTAGATATCGTTATGCTTTACCTGTTTTTCAAAGCCATGTTCCAATTGCGGAAGTATCGTTCTGGTGTTTATGCTATGCTTTTCGTGATGGAAATAGGCATGATTTTATTTATCAATTCCTATGGAAATACTTTGCTGAATTTATTGGCTGTTCCTTTTTTCTATATGGTATTTGTTCTGTTGATGTTTAAGTTATCGGTAACAGGTGCTTTGACTTATACGATTATTTATTATGCCATATTTGCGGGTGGGCGTGAGGTGGCTTATGAGATGCTTTTCCGTATGATTTCTAATTACCATCAATTCCGAATACCAGACTGGTTCACCTCGGAAGGCTTTTGGTATCTGATACCGGAGTATATTTTCGGATTCCTGTTTCTTTGGCTGATCGTGCATTCCTTAAAAAGGCTGGATATCGGAGGGCATCAGGGGGTAGCCTGGTATCTTCTTATTATGCCGGTTTCATCGTTGATTATTTTAAGCAGCTTTTTATACATGGATTTTCCGGATTCGGTACTGATACAAAGGCTGATGTGCATTGGAGCGTTTCTTTTATATTTTTCTAATGCCATGATATTTATTGTGCTGGCAAAATACAAAGGTATCATGAATCTGGCAAAATATGAAGAAATGGCTACTCTGAGACAGACATTGGAGGAGAATGAGTTTCAAAACATTATAAGGCTTAATAGGCTTTACCGTGATTATATGCATGATATGAATTCATATTTAACGCAAATCCGATCGCTTGCTTCGAATAAACAACATAAAAAGATCATTGAACTTGTAGATGAATTGGAGGGGGAGGTTCGGATGGAAGATGGCAATGTTGTTTATAATACGAATGAGATACTCAATACAATACTTGCGGAGCGTTCCATCAGGGCAAAAAATAGAGGGATAGAACTGTCTGTCTTTGTTGAGTCTTTCATAAACGTGGATTTTATATCCAATGCGGACATGATTTCCATGTTTGGCAATCTGCTGGACAATGCGTTGGAAGCGGCAGGTGCATGTGAAATAGGTGACAGAAAAGTAGATGTGAGACTGTTTATGGGAAACAAATACATGCTTGTATTGTATATTAAAAACAGTTTCACGGTTCCGGCACGGTGGGAAGGTGAGAAACTGCTAACTACCAAGAAAGAAAAACAGTTTCATGGCCTGGGGGTTGGGATTGTCAGGCGATTGGCAGAGAAGTATGGCGGAACTCTTATGTTGGAAGAGGATGGTAAAAATTTTATCACGACTTTAAGCATTTCTGTTTCTAAAAAAAATTAGTATGCAAATTTTGGAAGGAAACATGTACAATTTTGACTAACATCTGGAATCCGATGATTGTTCATGGTATGCTAACAAAAAATCAGGAGGTCTAATTTATGAAAAAATGGTTTTCGCAGTTAAAAGGAAAGTGCAATGTAGTCAATGTGGCAAATTTATTTGCGATGGCAATGGTAATCTACACAGTGAATGCTACCTGTGCTTGGGTACATCATCAGCCGGAGGTTCCTGAGGAGGCCATGAAGTTCAGGAAGTTCTGATGATAAAGAGATTAGCAGAGCGAATCGTTGACTGGCAGACAAAAAAGCATTTCCTGTCAGAAGGGGAGCGCGGGTTGTATGAATATGCCTATGAGGTGATGGTTAATCAGGTGCTTAATATCTTGATTGCTGTTATGATTGCAATATTATTCCGCGCACCGATGCCAGTCTTGGTGTTTTTGATAAGTTATATTCCTCTAAGATCTTACTGTGGCGGACATCACGCAAGCACAAATGAAGGCTGTATGGTGGTGTCCGCAGTTTTAATTTGTATTATCTGCATACTATATAGAGCCATTCCAAGGAATATTGATATAATCATTCAACCTATGGCATATATCATATCAGGTTTGTTGATAATCCGATATGCTCCAGTCGGAGATGCCAATAAGCCTTTAGTGGAGAAAGAAGTTGCCCGTTACCGAAAAATAGGCCGATGTGTATGGTTTGTGGAATCTCTTATAGGAATGTTTCTTTTTTTTATGCAAAGCCGGGTCGGTGTGGTGTTAGCATTAAGCCATATTGTGTTTTGTGTGATGTTCTATTGGGGTATTCTCGTAAACAGAAATTAAAACAATGATTAAAGTTATCCTGAAATGATAGTTCTAAATAGGGGCAGATATGGCTTGCATGAGCCATATCTGCCCCTAAAGCTTTCACAGTAAAATGATATCCGTTCAGACAGGCGGCAAAATAATGTGCAAGTGTGCAAATTTGGGAAGGGAATAGGTACAATTCTGGCATTGGGGTTGTATTTTTTGGAAAATATTGTAAAATTTTGACGAAACATAAAACTAAAAAGAATAAAATCCCCATTCCGCTTCTGGCAGGATGTCTGGCTAAAGTAGGGAGGACATCATGTTTGATGAGAGAAGCATCACCAAAGTGGATTTTAATTCCGCATCTTCTGCCGACTCCAACGCCAGAGCAACCGATTTCGGCATGACCGTAAAGGTGTGGGGGAAAATGCTCTATAAGCTGGGAGGGGAGGGAAATGATCCGACCCTGGGCCTGGCTAAATGGTCACAGGTGCCGTCAGAGAAAGCAGACTGCTACCGCAACGCGGAAATTACGGTAGTATCTGCCAGTCAGGTGGTACGCCAGTTCACGCTTCCTAATGCCTTCGTAATGGAGTACAGCGAGGAAGTAGATGACGAAAGCGGCGTAGGAACATTCTATATCCACATGAAACAAAAAAAGGATGAGAACACAGCAACTAAGATTGAAGGCGGCTTCGGCGGCGAGTAGACCAGGATTGAAAGGAGGAAGTGAGACATGTCATACAAGGTAACAGTGGAAGGATTGGAGAGTTTTGAAATCGCAAAAGAATGCGTGCGCAGCGTAAAATATACCACAGATATTCCTCTGGATTCCAATGCCAGGACAAAAGATGTGGGAAGCACCCTGACCATTACCGGAAGAATCCTGACTGCGGTAGATGGAGATCCCTTTGACAGTACCAGAAAACTGGCTTTATGGTCTGCAGTTCCGGCTGAAAAGTCAGATTGCTACCGTAAAGTGACCGTGGAGCATATAGCGGCAGGAGTTATGGAGCGGAAATACTATTTTCCGAATTCCTTTGTTATTGATTACAAAGAGGAATATGGCGATGCAGAAGGCACAGGAATTTTTACCCTGATCATCAAACAGAAAAAAGATAAGTTAGCTAATATAACAGTGGAAGGCGGATATTCAGCCGTATAAGCGATGATGGGGCGAGTCCGTAACCGGATGCGCCCCATGTGTGTTCAGGGGAGGAGGCAAGGGTGAAACCGGATTATTATAGCGTATTGGGCGTAAAAGAAAATGCAACAGAGGATGAAATCAAAAGATGCTATCACAAAATAGCAAAAAAATACCATCCGGATGCAAATCCTGGAGATCAGGAAGCGGAACGGAAATTTAAAGAGGCCGCAGAGGCTTATGCAGTTTTAGGGAATGCGAAAAAACGGAAAGTATATGATAATGAGCGGCCGAATGCTCATGAAACCAGGACAGGACAAAACAGGCCGGAAGGGAAAAAAGGGACCGGCCAGTTGGATGAGGATAAACTGAATTCAAACAAGAAAATAAAAACAAATCCGATTGACATGACGGAGATGTTTGAACGATATATGGGAATTAAGAAATAGGGAAGAAAAGGGCAAGTGGAATGAAAAAGAGGATGCTGGATCTTATTATCATCTGCTTCTGTATGGCGGTCATTGGAATCGTGCTGTTGTACCCGAATCAGGTTAGATGGCGGGAATCCATACTCATTTTGGCCTGTACGATGACCGTCTGGTTTCTGCTGCTGGCGGTCAGGGACAAGGAGGACAGGAACCAGTTCACAGAACAGCCGGGGCGTGGCAGGCTGGGGGAAGATGGGCCGATTACGGAAATTGTGTTGTTAAATGAGGAGGATAAACCCCTGATGAGTTGGGATATCTATGGAAAAACAGCCATGGTCATCGGGCGGGACGTAAGAGAAAATCAGGTGGACATTGATCTGGGGCAGAGTCCCTATGCCAGTATGGTGGATATAGAACACGCAGTGCTGAATTACTCTGCTGGCAGTTGGTATGTGGAGGATTTGGGGAGCAGAAATGGAATCAGTGTAAGGAAGGCTAGTGATGGCAGGATTTATAAGCTTTCGAGAGATACAGCCTGCCGTTTGGAGCGGGGGGACTGTTTATACATAGGACTGAATCACTTGTTACTAAAGTAATCAAAAAGCAAAGGAGAAAAAACACTATGAGCAGCAATCTGATCCGGTGCCAGAACGGGCATCTGTTTTCATCCAGAAGATATGGAACGGTATGTCCATATTGCAATATTGAAACGGCGACAAAGGAAAAGAAAGAGGTCGGAGGAAACGGCAAAGAGGAGTTGGAAGAGTTGCTGTTTATCCAGGATGTATCCCCGGTATGTGGTTGGCTGGTATGTATTTCTGGTCCTAGACAGGGAAAGGATTACAAGATTAAATCCGGAAAAAATTTCATTGGCCGTGCCGATGACATGGATATCCAGATATTGGGAGACAACCAGATATCCCGGAGAAACCACGGTGTGATTGTGTTTGATCCGAAAAAGAAAGAAACCGTACTGCTGCCAGGGGACAGCAATGGATTGGTGTACCATAATGAAGCGGCGGTTTATACGCCTACAGTTTTAAACTCCTATGATGTGATAGAGATGGGCGAGAGCAAATTTGCGTTTGTTCCATTCTGTGGGGAGAATTTCATGTGGCAGGATAAGAGAAACAAGGATCCGGAGACGGAAGAGTGATAGGGGGAAAACTATGACGATTCCCGAAGTAATCATTTTATTGCTATTTCTTTTTGGAGCCGCACTTATGGCAGAACGAGTGCGGCTAAGTGTGCATTTGGGGGAGAGGAAAAAACGGGGGTTTTGTGAAACCGGGGCGTCCAAGACCATTGGGGACCGGGAGGTGCAGGAGGATGAATACGGCATCGCAGAGACGGAGGGAGGTCTTATGGCGGTTCTGGCAGATGGGATGGGAAAGCATTATGGAGGAAAGATTGCCAGCCGGACCGCAGTGGATGTGTTCCAGGATTTATTTGAAGACCAGAATGCATTTTATAATCCTCAATATTCTTTTCGGAGAGCCTTTCAGGCAGCTAATCGGGAGATTTTAAACCAACTGGAGGAGAACCAGGGAAGTGCCTCTGTTGGTGCGGTGATAATCAAGGATCAGAAATTGTATTATGCGGTAGTGGGAAACGTAAAAATTGCGGTATACCGGAATCATGAGTTAGTGCCGGTCAGTTCTGGTCATACCATTGGTGTACTGGCAAAGCAGAAGTATGAAGAAGGGAAGCTGACCAGGCAGGAAGCGGTCAGACTGCTGGATTATCACCGGCTCTATAACTTTGTGGGTCAGGATGGGTTCCGGGATGTGGAATTCTTTGATACGCCTATTGCACTTTATGGAGGGGAATATGTGCTGCTGATGAGTGATGGGATGTATGAAACAGCCAGGTGGAAGGATATGGAGGACTGCCTGGAAGGGGAAGGCAGCTGCCAGGATAAAGCGTTTCGGCTGGTGGAACTGGTAAACCGAAGTGAGGAAGAAGAAAAGGACAATGCAAGTGTTGTGGTAATAAATATCCTATAGTGGTAAAACAATGTCAGTTAGTTAAGCTGCCGAGTTAGTTCCTGAATAGGGTCTAACTCAAAA
>CAMSTY010000035.1 GCA_947063875.1 uncultured bacterium | reverse complement strand
ACGGTATTATAGGTACCGTTTGCAGACTGGGAAGCCAGGGTGGTAAGACGCTGCAGCATGGAGTGAACCTCAGTCAGAGCACCTTCAGCCGTCTGAATCAGTCCGATGGCATCCTGGGCGTTCTTTGCCGCCTGGTTCAGGCCGTTGATCTGGGATCTCATGCTCTCGGAAATAGCCAGGCCTGCCGCGTCATCGCCTGCACGGTTGATCTTGTAACCGGATGACAGCTTCTCTAAGTTCTTGTTCAATCCGCTCTGGTTGATGCCTAAGTTTCTGTAAGAGTTAATCGCTGCTATGTTGTGTTGAATAATCATATAAATACCCTCCTTGTAATGATTTGAAACCTCTCGGGCAGAACCTCCCTGTTCTACCCACCCTTCAATCAATCCGGGCCCTTATCTGGACTGAAGGGTTATGGAAAGCCGCGGTATCCCACTGCCTCACATTTTCTATATCATCGTCTTTCAGAAAAAAATAATCTCTTTTTCCATTCTTTTTATTTTTTATTTTTCAGTCCGGTAGCGCGCGCAGCATCTCAGAGAACCCAAACAGCAGGTTTTTCGCGAACTCATGTTCCAGCAATTCCAGGTTTCTGTCTGAATTTTCCACTTCTCTTGCGTATCGGTAAGCTGCTTGAGCCATTTCCTCTCTGCTTACCCTGCCTGTAGCCTTGTACCGGAACAGACACCATTCCCGGATCATCAACACACTGAATACAACAAATTTCACCTTGCCATACACATCTCTGTCATAGACGGCCCCCAGCAGATACGTATTGACAAAATACAGGGCCAGATTCTCCCACTCCGGCTCCAGCGCCTTTACCTCCAGGGCAAACTTCCTCCGAAGCTTTCCCTGTTCCTCCATGCTTTGCCTATGGTACAGGCTGCGGCACATCCGTTCCAGCTTTCTTCCCCAGTCCGGCAGCACCGGTTCCATCCTGCCCATCAGGCGCATCCACGCCGCCATACGGATCATTTGCTCCGTCTCCTGCCCGGGAAAGCGTCGGAGGCGCTGCTTAGAGCAGGAACATCCTGCGGCATCTGACCCCTGATATTTATCAAAATCATACGCCAGGGCCAGCAGCAAAGCCAGCCGCTCTCCCCAGTCAAGCGAACGGTCCTTCAAAAGGCAAACCATGGTTTTCCGAAGTTCTTCCAGATCGCCCAGCAGCTTCTCATCGACCGAGATCCCCGGGAACCCCTGTCCATTTTTGTTTTTTATCTGTTCCTGCCAGGCTCCCTGCCCCTTATCCCCCAAGATGATCCGCGCCGCCTCCGGGCAGGACAGCGACAGCATCCATTCCTGCACTCTTCCATAATCCTCCCGATGCCTGGGATATTCCCGGCATTCCCGGCACATTCCCGCTCTTCCCAGTTCCTTGTAAATGTCACAGAAGCCTTCTTTATTTAGAAAGGCGCAGACCCGTCCTTTAAGACGAAAACGTCTCTTCCTATGATCGATCCCCCGAAACAGCCTTCGCCCAAATTCTCCTTTCGTTCCCCGATAAAGCTGGTAGCTTTCCCTGTCAATCCCGATTTCCCATCCTTTACAGCAGGTATCCTCACACTCCGCCCCCACGCAGGCAAAGCTTTCCAGGTTCTTCTGAACCCGCCATTTCACCGGTTCTTCCTTTGGCATATGCCTCCTGCCATACTCCACGCCTTTCATACCCCCACCTTCCTGCACACATCCTTCAGGCAGCATCTGTCACAAAACGGCTTTGTCCTGGCAGTGCAGACCTCCCGCCCGTGATACACCAGCCGATGGCAGAAGTCGCTTCCCTCCTCGGGCGGAATCAGCTTCCAAAGCGCCATCTCCACCTTCTTCGGCTCCTTGATCCCATCCACCAGTCCCATGCGGTTTACCAGGCGGATACAATGCGTATCCGTGACAATCGCCGGCTTTCCAAAGACATCTCCCATAATCAGGTTGGCGCTTTTTCTGCCTACTCCCGGCAGTTTTAAAATGGCGTCAAAATCGTCGGGGATCTTTCCCCCATATTCATCCCGCAGCATTTTCATGCAGGCGCTGATGTCACGCGCCTTGCTGTGCCCCAGACCGCAGGGCCGCACAATCTCCTCGATCGCCTCCACCGGAGCCTCCGCCAGGGCGTTCACATCCGGATATTTCTTATACAACCCTTCCACGACCACATTGACCCTGGCATCCGTACACTGCGCCGCCAGCCGTACGCTGACCAGCAATTTCCACGCCTGGTCATAGTCCAAGGTACACCCCGCATCCGGATATTCTTTTTTCAGTTTTTCGATAATCTCCAGTGCAAGCTTTTTCTTCGTCATATTTTATAACGCTCCTCTTCTTTTGTTCTTGTACCGGATTGCTTCTCTATTCTCCCCGGCGAAATCTTCCTACCTCCTGCACCAGCAGCTTCACATTCTCAATCAGGGAATCAAATATCCCATATTCATACAGCTTCATCACCAGAATGCCCAGCGGAACCGCCAGGATCATCCCGGAAATCCCCCGGACCTTAAATCCAAGATACAGCAGAACCAATGTAAAAAGCGGCGGCAATCCCATGGAATCTCCCACAATTTTAGGCTGAACCATCTGTCTGGCCACCTGGCTGACCACATAAAGAAGCGCCAGTCCCGCCGCCAGCATGTATTCCCCTGAGAGAAGCTTCACGACCGCCCAGGGAAGCAGCACCGTCCCCGTGCCAAAGAGAGGAAGAAAATCCAAAACGGCAATCAAAATTGCCAGCAAAAGCGCATAGCGTATCCCCAGCGTCACAAAACCCGCCAGAAGAATCAGCGCCACCATAAACATAATCTTAAACTGAGCCAGAAAATACCCGCCCAAAAGATGCCGGACATCGCCTCTTAAATTCTGATAATACCGGCTTCCTTCTTCCGGCAGATACTGCTTCCAGAATCCCAGGATACGCTCCCTTTCCGCCAGGAAAAAATAGGCAGACAGGATCGTCACCACCACATTGACCATGGCATTGGGAATCCGCATCGCCACATTCCCTGCCGCCTCCACCGTGGGGGAAGCAATCTTTTGTACCAGCAATCCTATGGTATTGCCCACATTGCCGGTAACATCATACCAGATCTGTTTTACATTTCCCGGCAGAAACCGGATCAGTTCATCAAAACGGGCAAAAAAGCCTCGAAGGCCGTCGGAAGCGGCCGCATACATCTCCGGCAGGTCCCGGGCCAGGCTGAAGGCCTGCATCAAAAGCCGGGATATCAGAAAATATCCCAGGCCAATCACCAGCGCCAGCGCTGCCACCACGATCAGCACCGAACCATGTTTGCGCACCAGCTTCATCCTGCTTTCCAAAAACCGCACCAGCGGATTGGCAACCATAGCAATCAGCCAGCCAATCACAAAAGGCATAAAATACCCCAGAATCTTCGGGATCACCGTGCATGCCAGCACAATCCCCGTCAGCGGAATTACAATATTCAGACAGATTCTCAAATACTTTTTTACGCTTTCCATCTGCTCACCTGCCTATATCTGCTCTCAAGAATCCGACACAACGACTTTGGGATTCATCTTTTCAGATAATCTTCCAAAAAATGATACAGTTCCTCCATCTCCTCGTCTGTACCGATCGTAATCCTCAGATAATTCTCCAGCCGCGGCTGCGCAAAATATCTGACATAGATCTGCCTTTCCTTCAATGCCTCGAAAAGTTCCGATGCCGGCGCCGTCTCATGTCTGGCAAAAATAAAATTGGACATGGAATCCGGAAAAGAAAATCCCAGCCTGCGAAGCCTTGATTTCGCCCGTTCCCTGGTATCCACAATCTTGGCAACGGTGTTTCGGAAATACCTTTCATCCTTCACCGACTCCGCTCCCAGAACCAACGACGGCATATTCATGGTATAGGAATTGTAAGAATATTTTACATCGTTCAGGGCGCGAATCAGGGAAGGGTTTCCGATCGCAAAGCCAATCCGCATCCCTGCCATGGAACGTGCCTTGCTAAAGGTCTGCACCACCAGCAGGTTCTCATAGCGTTCCAGCAAAGGCAGCGCGCTATCCCCTCCGAAATCAATGTACGCCTCATCCACAATCACCACCACATCCTGATTGTGCCATACGATATCCTCTACCTGGTCCAAGCCAAGCAAAAGCCCGGTAGGCGCGTTAGGATTCGGAAAGATCACTCCGCCGTTTTCCCTGTAATAATCTGCCCCGCAAATACGAAAATCATCATCCAGGGCAGGGGTCTCATAAGGAATCCCGAAGAGTTCCGCCCACACTTTGTAAAAGGAATAAGTCACATCCGGAAACAGCACCGGTTTTGAGGAATTGAAAAAGGTCAGAAAAGCCATCGCCAGCACGTCATCCGAACCAACCCCCACAAACACCTGGTCCGTTCCCACCCCATAGTATTCTGCCAGGCTGCCGGTCAGCGCCCGGGCCGCCGGGTCCGGATATTTGCGCAGCCGGTCATAATCCATCTCCCTCAACGCCTTCTCCACTCCTGGCGCCGGAGGGTACGGATTCTCATTCGTATTCAGCTTGATCAGCCTGTCTCCTGACGGCTGGTCTCCTGGTACATAGGGAACTACCCTTCTGATGTTTTTTTCCCACATTTTCATGCCTTGTCCTCCACTGTCCCCAGCCCATACTCCCGCGCCAACGCCCGGAACGCAGGCAGGGAACGTTCAATCTGTTCATAGGATACGCAGTAAGCAATACGTACATACCCGGGGCAGGCAAAAGAACTGCCCGGTACCAGCAAAAGATTATGGGCCGACGCCTTGCTGCAGAATTCCTTTTCATCCGCAACCGGCGACTGGACAAAAAGGTAAAAAGCCCCTTCCGGGCGAATACAGGAAAAGCCGCATTCCTTCAATCCCTCATACAGCCGGTTCCGGTTTCTGTCATAGGCCTCCAGGTTCACCGACGCGCCTTTTTCGATGCAGCGTTTGATGACTCTCTGCATCAGGGACGGGGCGTTTACGCTTCCCAGAACCCGGTTGGCAATCGTCGCCGCCGTGAACACTGCCCCGCTATCCTGCAGCTCATCCGGAATCACCAGATACCCGATCCGTTCTCCCGGCAGAGACAACGATTTGCTGTAAGAGTAGCAGATCACGGTGTCCGCATAGTATTTTGTCACATACGGGACCACTACGCCGTCATAAGCCAGTTCCCGGTAAGGTTCATCCGAGATCAGGACAATCGTGATGCCGAATTCTTCTTCCTTCTTTCTCAGGATCTCCGCCAGTTTTTTTAAGGTTTCATCCGAATACACCACGCCGGTCGGATTGTTGGGCGTGTTGATAATCACCGCTTTCGTCCTAGGAGTGACCTTTTGGGCAAACTCTTCCAGATTCGGCTGAAAGTCAACCGTATTAGGTGAAACCACAACCAGTTTTCCGTCATAATTACGCACATAATTGCCGTACTCCACGAAATATGGCGCAAATGCCATCACTTCCTGACCCGGGTCCAGAATCGTCTTCAGAATGATATTGAGGCCGCTGGCAGCGCCTACTGTCATCAAAATATTAGAAACGCCAAAATTCGTGCCGAAACGTTCATTCAAGGAATGAGCGATGGTTTCCCGCACGTCCTCGTAACCGGCATTGCTCATATAGCCATGAACAAATGTAGGGTCTTCCTCCCGCAGGATCTCCAGGATCGACTCTTCCACCTCCGGCGGCGCCGCTACATTGGGGTTGCCCAGACTGAAATCATACACATTTTCGGCCCCGTATATGGCGGCCAGACGCTTCCCCTCCTCAAACATCACACGGATCACGGAATTATTTTCCACCAGCGGCCTCATTTTTTCTGAAATCATTTCCTCGTCCTCCCTTATCTGTGTCGTTCACTCCAATAGTAATAAACTGCCATCACTCCGGTCAGAATCAGATAAAACCAGGTGGTTGTATTGCTGAACCAGGTGGTGAAAAAAGACAGCATCAGATATGCCCCCAGCTGTGCGTACAAGAGATACCCCATAGGGTTTCGCATTTCCCGCAGTTTAATCGTCAGCAAATATGCCGCCGCCCCCAGCGCGCAGGAAAATACCAGCACACCCAGCCATCCAAAATCATAATAGGCATCATAAAACATAGTCAGAGTTGTCAGTTCTTTCTTATTCACATAAATCGGAAAATTGATCAGCTGCGGAAACACAAATTTTAACCCGGACAGCGCCCACAAAGGAAACAATCCCCGAATCCCGAAAGTATGTCTGGGAAGCGCCTCAACCAGACAGTTGAAATTATCATAATTATTGGCAATATACATATACGGCTGAGTGACGAAAATCGGCATTGTTGCATATTTCATCTCAAAAATGCCGTTTAAGTACTCTACATCATGGCTCCTTGCCACTGACAGGATCAGGTAAACCGGAATCACCACCACGATCAGAATGCTCAGATAAACCGGACTGAACTGTTTCTGCAGGGAAATATAGGTGAAGCCTGCCAGCAATACCGCAAATACAAACTGAAACCGGGAAACACAGAGAATCGGAATCATCAGCGCAATCCCTGTCATAAGCAGAGCGGTGAGCATCCTTCTTTCACTGCCTCTTCCCCGCTCCATATGGATATGCAGGACCGTCAGGGACGGCACCAGGACACAGGATACCGTGATATAGTGAACGCCCGTCAGGTGAAACTCCGAATATGCGTGCGGCACTCCCCGCAAAAACAGGGGCACATACCCCAAAACCACCGCTTCCGTTAAAAAAGCGGCCAGAGAAATCGCCGTCACTCCGCAAACCATATGATATACCGGTTTGGGGGCCCCTGCAAAACTTCTCCATCTGCTGTGGCTGTCGTACCCTGTCCCATATGTCCTGCTCAGCAATTCAAACACACCCCAGAACCCCACAAAAGCCAATGCCATACAAACCCATGTCATCAGCTGCCAGTCCTCCTGCAGACGGCTCAGCTTAAGGCAGGCCAACCCCTGCCCCCCGACCCAGAACAGGGAAAAGATCCCTCTTAAATGAATCAGATTCTTTGAGTGGCGGTAATCCCGGACATAAAGCCACACGGCGGCCAGCAGCAGAAGAATCCCGGACAGATAATATTGCCCTCTTCCTGCCAGAAAGAAACTTCCCGTATAGCTGATCAAATAAACTATCATACGACCATCCATCCTATCCTGCGTTCTTTGTTTTGGAAACTGCCAGGCATATCTGTAGAAATGGCTGCCACATGGGAGTGTGGCAGCCATAACCTGTCTTACGGAATATCTGACAAAGCATGTCAGTGACGCATCTCGCCGGATCGACGATTACAGTCCCGCAACAAACTCACGCATATAATCTTCTACTTCCTTTGTAGTAGCAAAACTCATAGCCTTATCCGCCACAGCTTTCAGTTCCTCCGTGCTCAGGCTGGTAATCAGCTTCCTGGAGTACAAAATCGCCGATGCACTCATGCTGAACTCATTCAGTCCAAACGCCAGGAGAAGCGGAATCATCATCGGGTCGCTGGCCGCCTCACCGCACATCCCCACCATAATTCCCGCCTCGCGGGCACAGGTGATAATTCTGCGAATGCTGCGCAGCACTGCCGGATTGAATGTGGAATACAGATAAGAAATCTTGTCATTTCCCCTGTCCACGGACATGGTGTATTGAGTCAGGTCATTGGTACCGATACTAAAGAAATCCACCTCTTTGGCGAAGATATCCGCAATCAGGGATGCCGCTGCCGTCTCCACCATAATACCCACCTGGATCTTTTTGTTGTAGGCAATCCCCTGACGGTCCAGTTCCAGTTTCAGCTCGTCAATCAGCATCTTTGCCTCTCTGTATTCGTCAATACAGGTAACCAGGGGAATCATGATCTTGATATTGCCGTAAGCGCTGGCCCTCAGCAATGCACGCAGCTGCGGTTTGTAAATATCCTCCTTGCGGTCCAGGCAAAGACGGATGGCCCGGTATCCAAGGAATGGGTTTTCATCCTTCTCAAGTCCCATATAAGGAATCTCTTTGTCCCCGCCGATATCCAGGGTACGGATAATCACCGGCTTCCCCTCCAGCGCCTCCGCAACCTTCTTATATGCCTCGAACTGTTCCTCCTCTGTCGGCATGGAATTGCGGTCCATGAATAAGAACTCCGTCCGGAACAAACCTACCCCTTCTCCGTCGTACTGGAGTACCTTTTCCACATCCTTCGGCTTGCCGATATTGGCTACCAGTTCCACGGTAACTCCATCCTTGGTAACCGTCGGCTTGCCGATATATTTCTCAAGTTCTTTCTTCTCTGCCAAAAGTGCATCCCTTTTAGCCGTATACTCCCCTTCGACGGCCGCATCCGGATTCACATAGACAATACCGGTATCGCCATCCAGGATTACCCGTTCCCCATTTTTTACCTGTGTCAGGAAATCACTGACGGCGACTACTGCCGGGATCTCCAGCGCACGTGCCAGAATCGCGCTGTGAGAAGTCTTGCCGCCCAATTCGGTAACGATACCTACCACGTTTTTGGGATTAATACCGGCAGTCATAGACGGAGTGAGATCCTTCGCGATCAGAATGCTCCCCTCCGGCAAAGACGCAATATCCACGGATTCCACACCCAGAAGCACACGCTGCATCCGGGTCTTGATATCTCTCATATCGGTAGCGCGCTGCTGCATCAATTCGTCATCCATGCCGGCAAAAACGTTGGCATACATCGTGCAGACCATCTCAATGGCAAACTCGCTGCAAATGCTCTCGCCTTTGATCGTATTCTCAATCTCTCCGGTCAGCATCGGGTCCATCAAAAGCATCAGATGTCCCTGCAGAATCTCGGCCTCTTTCTCCCCCACTCGGGTGGCCAGATCTGCCGCCAGCGCTTCCGTGTCCTTCATTGTCTTGTCCAGCGCTCCCTTAAAACGCAAGACCTCAGCATCCGTATCGGTAATTGTCTTCTTTTCAATCACCAATTCCGCTTCTTCCACGATCACGGCAGTCCCGATGCCGATACCGGAAGAAGCATTTGTTCCTTTCAACATGCCTAAACTCCTCCTTATTAATTATTATATGCAACCATTCGGCCATGTCTAAAACAGGCACAGCCAAATCGCTCCCTGAATAAATCCCATCCGGGAAGCGGCCCTGCATTACTCCCCTAAGCCGCTCTCCACCAGTCGGACCATCGCCGCAAGCGCCTCCTCTTCATCGGGTCCCTCACACACGAACTCAATCTCATCACCACATTTGATGCAGGCCCCCAGCACGCTCAGCACGCTCTTTGCATTGGTCAGATTATTGTGAGACTTGAATTTTACCGACGATTGATATTTGATCGCCTCATTGCACAGCATACCGGTCGGCCGCAGATGAAGACCAGATGCATTTCTTATCGTAACGTTTTTGCTAATCACTTTATCCCTCTTTTCATTGTCTACTCCGATGCCGTGTCCTCTGCTGATGTCTCTGCTGTCACAGAGCCGGAAGTAACTCCCGCCTCCGCCGCCGGCTCCGTCAATCCCGGCTCTCTTGCTGAAGAAAGTGAAGTCCCCCCGCTCTCACTCTCCGCTTCCGAGGCCTCCGGGGATTGCGTCCCCGCCTCCACCACGCCGTTGCGCAGCGTTACCTCAATCTGAAACTCCTGCTGGGAAACCACCGTGAATATATCACTCTCCGAAAACTCCATACTGGCCGGATGAATACCGACCTCCAGGCCTTCCAAATCTATCACCGCCCCCAAATCTGCTTCCGTTAAGCCGGCGAGTTCCTCACTCAGACCCTGTATGGTCACTTCCACCCGGGAAGGCACCAGACGATAATACCGGTCCTCTTCCTGGCCGACCATGGTAATGTCTCTTTCAATCAGTTCCATAACCCTGGTCACCATGGGTTCCACCTGCAGGCGGACTTCAATCATCGGGTCTTCCGCATCGGCAAGTTCTACGCCTTCCGGCAGATAATCACGGATGTCCACGGTAATGACCTGATCCGAGGATGCCCCGTCAAGATCCAGCACGGACGCCGGGATCGTAAGCGTATTGACGGAAGACAGTACGGAACGGGAACCCGTCACAGGTATCCTCCGCCGGGAACACTCCACCCCTGTATAGCGATAATTCGGCGCCACGCTTCCTGACACCTCAAAATCCAGCAGCAGTTCTTTTACCTTATTTACATATAGCTTATAATCAATTCCTGTCTCGTCCACATTGGTGTATACCCGGTCATCCACCTCCAGTTCGTTGCCGTTGGCATCATAAAATACCAGACCCGTATGTCCTTCCACGTCACCGGCCAGATCGTCTGCCTGAATCCTCACACCTACATGGTTAATCAGGCCTACCTGAGAGATCGGGCCTTCCACAATCACCGTATCCGGCGAGAGGGCTACACTGCCGAATGCGTAACCGTCCGCAGCCGCCCCATGCACGTCTGCCACCAGTTCAAACGGCTTGGTCTGGATCTCCTCTGTCTCCACCCGGACTACTCCCGGTTTTGCTGTCACATTACTGTAAATATTGTCATTATTCAAAACCTCCACCTTCACCGGCACGGAACCCGTCACATCATAGAGTTCCGAGAGGTCTATGTAGGCCCTGAAATCGGATAGCTGAATCTTATATTCATCCCTGGTATGGATGTCAAAGCTTACCGTCACCGTACTTTTCCCGCTGATCTCATACGCCCTTTTCGCAGCTGTCAGCACTTCACCATTCTCAATGTCCAGCGTCACTTCCCTGCGGCGGTTAACCAGAGGATTCGAGACATTAACGACCACCAGCCAGATAATAAATGCCAAAAAGATAGAAAGAACCTTCAGTCCCAGATTATTAATCAACCTTTCTTTCATTCTTCTTTATTCCCTTCCAAATCTTAAACCGGTTGCTTCCCGCCTCCTCCTGCTTTTCCATCCGTACCAAAGCTTCCCGCAGGCTGTCCGCATCACTGATTCTTCTCAGCATGCCGCCCTCCACAAGAGACACCCGCCCGGTCTCCTCCGATACTACAATCGTCAGGCTGTCCGTCACCTCACTGACGCCCACTGCTGCCCGGTGGCGGGTACCCAGTTCTTTGCTGATCATCATATTATCCGACAAAGGCAGATAACAGGTAGCCGCCGTCACCCGATTCCCGCGAATCACAACCGCCCCGTCGTGAAGCGGAGTGTTATGTTCAAAAATATTGATCAGAAGCTGGCTGCTGACCAGTCCGTTAATCTCTATTCCGGTACGTTCGATTTCCTTGAGAGGCATATTGCGTTCCAGGACAATCAATGCACCGGTTTTTACTTTTGCCATCTCAAAAGTCGCTCTTATAATCTCATCCGCAGTACGTTCGGTAAAAGCCGCCTCCTCCTTGCCGTCATCAAAGGCCAGAATCCCGGCAAGCAGATTCTGGCTGCCCAGCTGCTCCAGCGCCTTTCGCAGTTCCGGCTGGAAAATAATGACCAGGGCCGTCACCGCAATCGTCGTGGTCTTTTCCAGAAGCCACAGAATCGTATTCAGCCTCAGAATTGCCGCCATTGCCGCGAACAGTCCGATCACCAAAAGTCCCTTCAGCAGCGTCCACGCACGGGTATTCATAATCCAGTATAATATCTCATACACCAGAAACGCGATAATGACGATTTCAAATATATTCGTAAGAGTGATCCTCGGCAGAAACGAAAACCAGGACTCAAAACCCCGCCATAAGCCTTCTCCCTGAAAAAAATCAGTCATGGCCTGACCTCTCTTTCCCTGCGTCCGTTCTGACGGACTTTCTTCGGGTCATTGATCCTCTGCACGCGCACATCCGGCTTGGATACCACCACTTTCGGCACTGCCTTGACATAGTACACATAATCATCATCCTCAAACTGTGTGTACTCTGTCCTGCTGTAATCCACGGCAAACACAAAGAAATGATAAATTCCGGCTGCCATTAGCGAAAACATGATTCCTACAATCAGTTCCTGCAGGGACGCCTGCACATCAAACAGATAATCTCCCGCAAATATCACTGCCATCTGGCTCACAGAACCAAACACAATCGCCAGTATCCAGGCGTAATCCACCGAAAGCAGACGAATCAGATACACCACCAGGATTCCGACGACACAGGCGGCAATCATGACCATCATCTCCTGGTTGCTCACCATGGAACGGATCAGCTGCACATACTTTTCGGTAATGTCAACCGCCGCGTCATTGGTCAGAACGCCGGCATTCTGTTTGACATATATCATAATATAGTAGACTGCCACACCGCACGCTACCGGAATCGCCCCGGCCAGTCCGCCTGACAGACCGGCAAGCAGCGGAATAGCAAAAGGTATCCGCAAGGCAAAAGCCACCGGGGTCAGAACCAGCCAGTAGCTGTCCCTCGGCTGCAGTCCATAGTACAAAAGCGTTACCAATATCAGAAAAATACCGGTCAGCAATGCGCACTCCATCGACACGGCATAAACATGCCCCAGAAAAACCAATCCCAGGAGGACGCTGATCGCCCCATAAGGAACAAACGCGCACACCAGAGACAACCCCACCATCACAAGCGGGTTCTTAAACCTCTCTGAATATCCCAAATTCCCATTCATTAAAATCAATGCCACCAGGCTGACGCAGAACTTAATCCCCGCATCCACCGGCGCCGCAAATTTCGCATAAAATGATTTTAACCCCTCTTTAATTTCGAGAAGTACGATCATGGCGACTGCCCTCCTTTGATAATTCTCTGGCACGATTCTGGAATTCGTACCGCTTCTCCAGGCGCTTTAACTTCGCCACATAGATCTTCATGCCGCGTCTGGCATATTCATACCGCCTGCGGTATACCAGCCAGGTAATGATCAGATACAGCATCAATCCTGAAACATACAAAAACACAGCATACTTTCCTGTCCCCACGACTTCACTGATATCCAAAGTATTGAGAAGCTGTTCCATGTGATATAAAACCCATATCATGGCGCACAGCAGGTAGCAGACTGTGTAGGAAAAGAAGGAGCGGAACATATGCCTGCTGATATAGTCGCTCCGGAAATAGCGGTTGACAGGAAATATCCTTTTCCCCTCCCGCTTTTCAAACATTGCAATCCCCGTCATCAGCTTAATCTTGTCCTCGTTCAGCATAGTTCCTTTCACCATCCATAAATTATCGATTTAGTATACCATATTTTCCCTGATTAGGCTACACTTCCTCATATATTTTTTGCAGATCCGACATGTTTCCGGAATCCTTTTCGTAATTTCCTCTCTATATGAATACAGTATAGCACAAAATGTCCGCCATGTAAAACATGGCGGACACAAAATTACCGTCAAATTGTCGTCAAAATTCTCCTTTTGTTACTCATCCACACTATAATTGGGCGCTTCCTTCGTAATATGAATGTCATGCGGATGACTTTCTTTCAGAGATGCGGCTGAAATCCTCACAAAACGTCCGGTCTCCTGAAGAGTCACGATATCGGCTGCGCCGCAATATCCCATACCGGAACGGAGGCCGCCCAAAATCTGGAACACCGTATCCTCCACCATCCCCTTATAAGCCACCCGGCCTTCCACGCCCTCGGGAACCAGCTTCTTGGCGTCGGACTGGAAATAACGGTCCTTGCTGCCGTTCTCCATCGCCGCGATCGAACCCATGCCGCGGTACACCTTATATTTTCTGCCCTGATACAATTCAAAATTCCCGGGGCTCTCATCGCAGCCGGCAAACATGCTTCCCATCATACATACGTTTGCGCCCGCAGCAATCGCCTTCGTAACGTCGCCGGAATACTTGATGCCGCCGTCTGCGATAATCGGGATATTATATTCTTTGGCCACCTCGTAGCAGTCCATCACGGCAGTAACCTGCGGAACACCGATTCCTGCCACCACACGGGTGGTACAGATCGAACCGGGGCCGATTCCTACCTTTACGGCGTCCACCCCTGCCTCAATCAGCGCCTTCGTCGCTTCTCCGGTCGCGACATTGCCCGCAATTACTGCCAGATCCGGATATGCCTCCTTGATCATCCTCACACAATGCAGCACGTTCTCCGAGTGGCCATGCGCGGAATCCAGGACCACCACATCCACCTTTGCCTTGACCAGAGCAGAAACCCTCTCCAGGACATTGGCCGTAATGCCGACCGCAGCTCCGCAGAGCAAACGCCCCTGTTCGTCCTTGGCGGACAAAGGATACCGGATCTGCTTTTCAATATCCTTGATCGTGATCAGTCCTTTGAGATTGAAATCGTCATCCACAATCGGGAGCTTCTCCACCCGGGCTTTAGCCAGGATCTTTTTCGCTTCTTTCAGCGTGATACCCTCCCTGGCAGTGACCAGATGCTCGCTGGTCATACATTCCTTAATCTTCTTGGTAAAATCTTCTTCAAATTTCAGGTCGCGGTTCGTGATAATCCCTACCAGCTTTCGCCCTTCTGTGATCGGGACGCCGGAAATCCGGAATTTGCCCATCAGCTCATCCGCATCCTTGAGGGTATGTTCGGGAGAAAGGAAAAAAGGATCAGTAATTACGCCGTTCTCCGAACGTTTTACCTTGTCCACCTCTTCTGCCTGCGCCTCAATCGACATGTTCTTGTGAATGATTCCGATACCGCCCTGGCGCGCCATGGCAATCGCCATCCGATGCTCCGTGACAGTATCCATACCGGCGCTCATCAATGGGATGTTCAGTTTAATGCTTTTGGTCAGATGAGTCGTCAGGTCAACCTGGTTGGGAATGACCTGAGAATATGCCGGAACCAGCAACACGTCATCAAAGGTAATGCCATCACCAATAATCGTTCCCATTTTTCTTCCTCTCTTTCTTTAGTTTTTATAAAAAATCATTTCTGCTTCCACTTATTAGTTCCTTAGTGTAGCAAATTTTTGTACGCTTGTCAAACACATTTTGTAAAACTTCAGCGCAAAAAAACAGAGCAGTCCGACGAAATGCGCCACTAGCATACATTGTCGGATTGCTCTGCTTTTTCTCTATTTGCCTGTTCTCCTCTGATTAGTGGAAACCGTCCTACTGGAGCACTTTTCTGGGAGCCGTCTGACGGAAACACTGAAGCATTTTCTCATCCGGCTCAAAAAGAATTTTCACATTCTCCGAACCGCTGCGCACAATTGCCGTGTAAGTCTTGGCGCCGGGAAGCCGGGAAGAGAAATCCAGCATTCTGGCATTGGATGCTCCATAGTCGTTGAGGGCGCTCGATTCTGACGGTGCAATCACCTGAATGTCGTCCATCTTTCCCTCCCATGCTTTCTTGCGCTTGGACTTGCCAAGTATCTTATCGATGGATAAAATCTTCTCCACATAAAGGTACTCAAATTCCACACGGGAATTGCGGTATAAAAGATAAGAGCAAAATCCGGATACAACCATCAAAATCACTCCGAACACATTGGCAGTGAACGCCAGCAGGACACAGACTGCCGTGATGACCCCCATGACGATGTTGATGATATTGGAATAAAACGGGACCCGGCGCCTTACCAGGCACTCAGCATAGGATTCGTTCATTTGTGAGAGGCTCCTTTTTTATATTACATCATTCCCATCCCCGGGCCGCCGGCAGGCATGGCAGGGGTCTCTTCTTTGATGTTGGCAACTACGGATTCTGTCGTCAGCAGGGTGGAAGCCACGCTGGTTGCATTCTGCAGGGCGCTTCTGGTCACCTTGGCGGGGTCCAGGATGCCTGCTTTGATCATATCCACGTATTCTTCCTTGTAAGCGTCGAATCCAACGCCTGTTTCAGACTCTTTTACTTTATTGATGATTACGGCTCCTTCCAGGCCTGCATTGCCCACGATATGGAACATCGGAGATTCCAGGGCCTTTAAGATAATCTTGGCGCCTGTTTTTTCATCGCCGTCTAAGCTGTCAACCACGCCCTGCACATCCTTGCACGCATGTACATAAGCGCTTCCGCCTCCCGCGATGATGCCCTCTTCCACGGCGGCCCTGGTAGCTGCCAGTGCATCTTCCATGCGAAGCTTTGCCTCCTTCATCTCTGTCTCGGTAGCGGCACCCACACGGATCACTGCCACACCGCCTGCCAGCTTCGCCAGTCTCTCCTGAAGCTTTTCTCTGTCAAAATCGGAAGTGGTCTCTTCAATCTGCGCACGAATCTGAGATACGCGGGCGCTGATCTCGGCCTTATCGCCGCAGCCGTCTACGATAATCGTATTCTCCTTCTGTACCTTAACAGACTTCGCACGGCCCAGCTGTGCCATCGTCGCTTCCTTCAGATCCAGTCCCAGTTCCTCAGAAATCACAGTACCGCCGGTCAGGATAGCGATATCCTTCAGCATCTCTTTCCTTCTGTCGCCGTAACCCGGAGCCTTGACACCCACTACGGAGAAGGTTCCTCTCAGCTTATTCACGATCAGGGTGGTCAATGCCTCGCCCTCAATATCCTCAGCAATGATCAGAAGCTTGGCGCCGGACTGCACAATCTGCTCTAAGATCGGCAGGATCTCCTGAATGTTGGCAATCTTCTTATCGGTGATCAGGATATACGGATCATCCAGGTTCGCTTCCATCTTATCCATATCGGTACACATATAGGCAGACACATAACCGCGGTCAAACTGCATACCTTCTACCAGATCCAGCTCCGTCTTCATGGTCTTGGACTCTTCAATCGTGATCACACCGTCATTGGAAACTTTCTCCATGGCGTCGGCAACCAGTTCGCCCACGGCATCATCAGATGCGGAAATCGCTGCCACTCTGGCAATCTGATCCTTGCCCTCGATCGGCTGGCTCATCCTGGCGATCGCCTCCACAGCCGCCTCGGTCGCCTTCTTCATGCCCTTGCGCAGTACGATCGGGTTGGCGCCTGCCGCCAGGTTCTTCATGCCTTCATTGATCATCGCCTGGGCCAGCACGGTCGCGGTAGTGGTGCCGTCGCCTGCCACATCATTCGTCTTGGTCGCCACTTCCTTTACCAGCTGGGCGCCCATATTCTCAAACGCGTCTTCCAACTCGATCTCTTTTGCAATGGTCACGCCGTCATTCGTGATCAGCGGAGCGCCGAAAGACTTATCCAAAACCACGTTTCTTCCTTTCGGTCCCAAAGTTACCCGAACGGTATCCGCCAGCTGGTTGACACCGGACTCCAATGCTTTTCTGGCCTCTACGCCATATTTAATCTGCTTTGCCATTGTTCTGTTCCTCCTGAATAATCTGATCTTTAAATGAAATTATCGGTTCTGCTTACTCAATTACGGCAAGAATGTCGTTCTGCTTCACTACCACATACTTCTCTTCGTCAACCTCAACCTCTGTCCCGGAATACTTGGAGAAAATAACCTTGTCCCCAACCTTCACCTGCATGGTAACTTCCTTGCCATCCACAACCCCGCCCGGGCCTACGGCAATCACTTCTGCCTGCTGTGGTTTCTCCTTCGCCTGTCCCGGCAGTACGATCCCGGACTTGGTAGTCTCTTCTGCTATCAGCTGCTTCAACACAACGCGGTCAAATAACGGTACTAACTTCATGGATGATTCCTCCTTGTTCAATTCTTCTCTGATTCTATTTTTCCTTTATCGGGACCTGGTAAAAGGTTCCTCTCTCATGTACATTACCATTTATACCACGAGTTGTTAGCACTGTCAATAGTTGAGTGCTAATTTTATAAATTTTTTACAACTCCCCTCTTCCCTTTTTTCCGTTTTCATATTACAATGAGGATAACTCTTTCGCTGTGCGGCCATTTTCCAATGGACAGGCAGCCTCATAGCGACTCATATTTATTATAACCCCGTCAACCCGGCACCCTTTTTATCCGACAGGGAGCAAGAACACCGGTTGACAGAAAGGAGTGCTGATTATGGCAAAAAAAGCAGGAAAGATCCTCGCACTGGCCGCTGTTGCCGGTGTCGCCGCCGCAGGGATCTCATATTTCACGAAATACCGTTCATTCAGCAAAGAACTGGATGAAGATTTCCGTGATTTCGAGGAGGAAGATGACGATTCGATTCCCGACAGCACCATGAACCGCAACTATGTGTCCCTGCATGCGGATAAGGATGAATTTATGGTGGCTGCCGGAGATGTGCTCAGCGCCGTCAAGGATGCGGCAGGCGCTGCGAAAAACGTAGTAAAAGACGCCGCTGCCATCATGACCGACACCGCAAAAGAAGCGATGAACGCCGCCGTCGATACGGCAACCGCCGCAAAAGCCACTTTCTCCGGCAGCGCTGCCGGGAATACGGATACTCCGGACGAGGCTCCCCAAGCAGCATCCGACGAAGCGGAAGCAGACAAGCCGGAGGCCGGCACATCTACCATCATCACGGAAGACACAGAATTAGAAGAACAATAAAAAACCGTTGTCACAGATTCGGGCAGCCGGGAGAATAGATCCATCTCCCAGGCTGCCCGGTTTTGTCAGATTCTATTTGGGTAGCTTAAACGAACTTTTCAAAGACACAATCCGATTGAATACCGGCGTTCCCGGTTTGCTGTCCTTACAGTCCACGCAGAAAAATCCATTGCGCACAAACTGGAAGCTGTCATAGGCGGCAGCCTCTCCCAAGGCTGGCTCCACATAACATTTCTTTAATACCGTCAAAGAATCCGGATTCAAATTCAGAGTGCCGTCATCATTCAGTTTGCCCTTTTCTTCATCCACAATATTCTCATACAACCGGCATTCCACCTCTTTTGCCGTCTCTGCCAGAACCCAGTGGATCGTCCCCTTCACCTTCCGCTCACTGAAGCCGGAACCGCTCTTTGTCGCCGGGTCATAGGTGGCATGGACGACGGTTATCTTTCCGTTCTCGTCCTTTTCGCAGCCGGTGCAGGTGACAAAATATGCGCTCATCAGACGGACTTCATTTCCCGGGAACAGCCGGAAATATTTCTTCGGAGGCTCCTCCATAAAATCTTCGCGTTCAATATACAATTCTCTACCAAAAGGCACCTCGCGGGAGCCAAGTTCCGGGTTCTCCAGATTGTTAGGCACCTCCAGCATCTCGGTCTGCCCCTCCGGATAATTGTCTATCACCAGTTTAATCGGGTCCAGAACCGCCATCATCCTCGGTTTTTTCAGCTTCAGATCCTCTCGGATACAATACTCCAACATCGCATAATCAACGGAACTGTTCGCCTTTGCCACGCCTACCAATTCTACAAACATACGAATCGACTCCGGCGTATATCCCCGGCGGCGCAGCGCCGCGATGGACACCAGGCGCGGATCATCCCAGCCATCCACGATACCATCCTCTACCAGCTTCTTAATGTATCGTTTTCCGGTAACCACATTGGTCAGATATAGCTTCGCAAACTCGATCTGCCTTGGCGGATTTTCAAATTCACACTCACGCACCACCCAGTCATACAAGGGACGGTGGTCTTCAAACTCCAGTGTACAGATCGAATGCGTGATATGTTCAATCGCGTCTTCGATCGGATGGGCAAAATCGTACATCGGATAAATACACCACTGGTCACCGGTATTGTGATGGCTCATATGGGCCACCCGGTAGATAACCGGGTCTCTCATATTGATATTGGGGCTTGACATATCGATCCGGGCGCGCAGCACCTTCTCCCCATCCTGATATTTCCCGGCCCGCATCTGTTCAAACAGCTGCAGGTTCTCCTCTATGGAACGGTTCCGGTAGGGACTTTCCTTGCCCGGCGTCTTAAAGTCTCCCCGGTACTCCCGAATCTCTTCCGCACTGAGATCGCAGACAAACGCCTTCCCCTTCTTAATCAGAAAGACTGCGCACTCATACATCTGCTCGAAATAATTGGAGGCAAAGAACAGCCTGTCCTCATAATCGGCCCCCAGCCAATGGATATCATCCAGGATCGACTGTACAAATTCTGTCTTTTCCTTCGTCGGATTGGTATCGTCAAACCGCATGTTGAACTTTCCGCCGTACTTTTTCGCCAGGCCGTAATTCAGCAGAATCGACTTGGCATGTCCGATATGCAGATATCCGTTCGGCTCCGGCGGAAAACGGGTCTGCACATGGTCGTACACTCCCTCGGCCAGATCTTTCTCAATCTCCTGCTCAATGAAATTCTTAGAAATCACTTCTTTTTCTTCCACCGCTTCCGGTATGATCTTTTCTTTCTCCATTGTTTAAATCCTTTCCATCCCTGCCATAATCTAAAATACGGGAAGCCTCTTTTCTCAAGACCTCCCGTACTTCGCATAAAGCTGCTGACGGGAATCGGACCCGTGACCTCCGCACTACCAATGCGACGCTCTACCGACTGAGCCACAGCAGCATTTTCCATTTTTCGCGCCGCTCTCTTCGGAACGACCTTTCATATATTATCATGCCGGTTTCATTTTGTCAACTATATTTTTCGTTTTTTCTCTTTGTTTTTTCTTTTTGTTTTTTTGCGTTTTTTCTTTTTGTTTTCTCCTCCGTTTTTTCTTTCGTCCCCAGGAACTTGGAAAAACCTCCCCACATAAAGTAAATTAAAAACCTACAGAGGTATTTTATGGCTGAAAACGATACCCACTACAATGGAACCTCCGGTATAAACAATGTACAGACAGAAGCAGTAATTCCTCTGCCTAATCCCGGTGAAGGCGGACCCGTTTACCCAGGCAATGATCCCGGGCAGGAACCGGTTATCCCCCTTCCGAACCCCGGCGAGGGCGGGCCCGTCTATCCCGGCAACGATCCCGGGCAGGAACCGGTTATCCCCCTTCCGAACCCCGGCGAGGGCGGGCCCGTCTATCCCGGCAACGATCCCGGGCAGCAACCGGTTATCCCCCTTCCGAATCCCGGCGAGGGCGGACCCGTCTATCCCGGCAATGATCCCGGGCAGCAACCGGTTATCCCCCTCCCGAATCCCGGCGAAGGCGGGCCTGTCTATCCCGGTAACAACAACCCCGTCACATGGCTCCCTTCCTTCACACCGAATACCTGTTGTTCCAACTGTTCCAACGTATCGTCACAATGCTTCGGACAGGTGCGCTTCTTAAACGCATCTACCAATGCGTTTGCTGTCAGCATCTACATCGACAGCACAAATTATGCTTCCAACTCCGGCTTTGGCTCTGTCAGCAACTATGACTGGATCGCCGATGGCTTCCATACCGTCACCGTACGGCGCGCCACTGGTATGCGCAATATCCTGCTTCAGCAGAACTTCCCCTTTGTGGCTAACCAGAAAGTGACCATGGTTCTGACGGATTCTGCCTCCGGCGGCCTGGAAATGATCCGTGTCGTCGACACCGGATGCAGCAATCTGCCGACCAGTTCCGGCTGTTACCGCTTTGCCAATATGGCATATAGCGGCTCCTCCTTTGACCTGCTCTTAACCGGGGGCGAAACCGTATTCCGCAACGTTGGCTTCCAGACCGTCACCTCCTACAAGCAGGCGGTAGCTGGTTTTTATCAGTTTTATGTAGCCGACTCCAGCAACTATGCTTTTATCCGCGAATTACCCATTATTGTCATCGGTGCCGTCGCCACCGGATCGGCAGTACGCCAACCCCTAGTATCCTTCTCAGCCAATATCACTGCCGGCAGAAACTATACTTCCTACCTGATCGGAAACACCTGGTCCGGCAACGGGCTCCGTGTTCTCACCGTAGAAGATTGAAACCTTTTAAAACCGTCAGAAACGGGGCTGTCGCACGGATTCATGAGTGCGGCAGCCCCGTTTTTTTACAGACGCATCAGCTTCTTCTCCATCAATTCACTGTTATTGCTGTGTACAATCGTATCGTCCTTACTGATCAGTCCCTTCCGGTACAGGTTCAGCAGACTGTTGTCCATGGTTACCATCCCTTCTTCCTGGGAGGTTGCAATGATATTGTCAATCTGATGGATCTTGGATTCCCGGATCAGATTACGGATGGCGTTATTGAAGAACATAATCTCGAATGCCGGGTGTTCCTTGCCATCCAGGCCCGGAATCAGCTGCTGGGATACCACCGCCTGCATTACCATGGAAAGCTGTGTCCGGATCTGTTGCTGCTGGTTCGGCGGGAAATTATCAATAATACGGTCAATCGTATTGGCGGCCCCTACTGTATGCAGGGTTGAGATTACCAGATGCCCGGTCTCTGCTGCCGTCATCGCGGTCTTGATCGTCTCATCGTCACGCATCTCGCCCAACAGGATCACATCCGGCGCCTGACGCAGGGCGGCCCGGAGCCCGGCCACGTAACTGTCCGTATCCGTCATAATCTCCCTCTGGGTTACCACACTCTGATTATGGCGGTGCAGATATTCGATCGGGTCTTCCAGGGTGATCACATGGGCATTCCGGCTTCGGTTGATCTCGTCGATGATACAGGCCAGCGTTGTGCTTTTTCCGCTTCCTGCCGGGCCGGTCACCAGCACAAGCCCTTTCGTCATCCTGGAAATGTCAATAACATTCTGGGGAATGCTCAAGGAGTGGAAATCCGGCAGATCAAACGTAATCACTCGGATAATCGCCGCCAGAGATCCTCTCTGTCGGAACACATTGGCACGGAACCGGGACAATCCCGGAATCGCCATCGAGAAATCATCGTCTCCATGCTTTTTTACCCGGGTCATGTCGCGGTTCCCCGCCATTTTATAGAATTCCTCAATCAACATATCCATCTCCTGAGGAAATATTTTCTCGTCATTATGATTAATAATCTTCCCACCAATCCGATAAGACAACGGCATACCTGGAATCAGGAAAATATCCGCCGCCTGCTTATCCACTGCTGCATGCAGCAACTCTTCTATTTTCATGGTTTCTTTTCACTCCTGCTGTTTTGTTTATTCCGTTCCGCTCCAGACATGAACTGACTGATCAATCTCATAATCCTCCCGGATATATACCTTCCAGGACTTTACTTCGACGGTTCTTTCCTGCCAGTCCGCTTCTAACTCCACCCGCAGCGCCTGTCCTGCATTCATGGAAATATCCGTCAGAAAACACCCTTTATCTTCCTGATAATAGTCGCCCAGTTTCGACAACACCTGTTTTTTCACTGCTGCGCTGTTGTCTGCATCCGCCTCCAAAAGCGCCTGACTCACAATCTGCACAAATTCTTCTCCCAGTCCGTCCGCCCGGTAATATTCTTTTACGGCAGCGGCATTCCGTACGGATAACAGTTCATCGCCTTTCGCATTCCCCAGAGACAAAAGTCCGAAAGTCGCCAGACACAGTACAATAAAAATCAGGATCAAAGACGAACTGCCGATATTCGCCTTTCTTTTCATCTCATAATCTGCCATCTTCGTCCGTCCTCCTATCTCTGCGGATGCACATACTTCCTTGCCTCCAGCACAAATACCACTCTGCCTTCCGAATCCGGAAGCAGTTCTGCCGCTTCTCCCCGATAGGCGACAGCTGGCAAATCCGGCGGATTTTCCATCGTGACGGTCGCCTCGGCCATACCGTCTTCCTCCCGGATCTCGATTCTGGCCACACGCCAGTTATCTCCTTCTGCGCTGCCCGCAGGCCTCCACTCCCCGTCCATTTTGGCGAGATATACCTGGCTGCCATCCGATCCCGGCGCAGATTCCTCCGAAAAGCCCAGTCTGTTTGTCAGGCCATTTGTACCCTCTTGTTTCCATACCTCCACGATCGATTCTGCCATCGTAACCGCCTGATTCAGTTCCCGGCCCTGACGGCTCATCTTTTCCGAAGTGGCAAAGGCAAGAATACACTGAGAAGCACAGATTACGAAAAAGAAGACGACGACGATCATCTCCATCAGAAACAGCCCGGAACCGGAACCGCCTCTTTTTTCTATTTTCCCCTTCATTCGGTCCCTCCTGCGCTCCGCAGCGACAGCAGCAGCTGCCCGCCGCCATTCCCGGCAGTCTCTATCGTCAGAAGCTGTCCATCCTGGATAAAGGAAAGGCCCTCACACTCCAGGATCGGAATCCCGTCTGGCAACCCAAGGCCACTGTCCTCATGTGTAAAAAGTTCCCGGATACTGCCATCATAATAATAAATCCAGCTTATGTAACGCTCGCCGTCAAAATCCTGGCTCAACTCCAGCACCGGGGTTTTGTCCTTTTCCACAACCCGCACCATGCCGGCCTCATCACCCTGGCGGACCTTATTGGCAATATACTGCAATGCCACACTGCCGGTATAATTGTCCGCCATACGCCTGCCGATATTTTCATACACCTTTCCCCCGGCAAGAACCGTGAAAAGCGCACACATTACAAACACCAAAAACAGAAGCATGGTAAACAAAGTCCCCATGATCTGTCCCCTTTGTCCCTTCCTCTGCTGCACAGCATTTCCTCCTTTCGGATTCCCCTCTATTCTTCTCCCTCCACCGGGATCACCGTGATGTCAGGCATCAGGTTGGAGGCGAACCCGTTATAGAACACATAATAGCGGTCCTCGTCAATCTGAACCGCATAGTGGTCCTCCAGATACTGTACACTGGGCGGATAGCGTCCTTCTATGGCGTAGCACTGAACACATGCTCTGGTAATCCCATTGCGCAGTGTCTCGGCTCCCTCCGCCTGAGCGCGCGCCAGAAATGAATCCATTCCTGTCAGAAACATCCCGACAACCACACCGAACACTGCTGCCGAAAGTATACAGCCTGCCAAAAATTTCCAGTCACGTTTCCGCTTCATTCCTCTCCTCCTTGTAATGACCGCACTGCTTAGCCAATCCCGGCCAGCACGCCTGCCAGAGGAAGCATCACTGACAGCAGAATCAGGCCTACTACAATCGCCAATACCGCCACCATCGTCGGCTCCAGCCGCGCTATCATATTATCGATGGAAGTATCCGCCTGCTGCTCATAGTCCTCAGAAATCTCATTCATCACTTCATCCAGACGTCCGCTGCGGGTCCCCACCTTAATCATCTGAATATGAAAGCCGCTGAAGAGGCCGGTCTGCTTCATCGCCTCAAAATAACTGGTGCCTGTCTGCAGCTGCGCCGCACATTCTTTGATGGTCGCGGCAATCTTACTGTTGTCCACCAGCTCCTGTGCCAGTTCCATGCCTTTCTCCAGTTCCATGCCGCTTTTTAAAGTCAGAGACAATACGGAGGTAAAACGGCGTCCGGCCACCGCCAGCATCGTCTTATTGCGCCGTTTGATCCAATCCTTCATTTTCTCTACCCAGGAAAAAGCATGTCCTGCGCCGGCAGCAACCGCCGCCACGGCAGCTATTAACGCCACCAGGGCAAACAGCAAAAGGGCGATGCCACTGAAAATCCCGCCAAACCGCGATGCCGCCACGGAAACCGGCGACAGCTGTACGCCCAGCTGGATATACACCTGCTCAAACACTGGCATCACCTTTGTAAACAACACAAACAGCACCACCAAAAGCATGGTCGCCATCATCACCGGATAGGTGATGGCATTGCGGATATTTTTCATCATAATATATTCTTTTTCATAATAATCGGAGAGCGCCTCCATAATCTGATCCAAAGTTCCTGTCTGCTGTCCCAGTTTTGCCATCCGCACCACATAGAACGGGAAACAGCCGGCCTTCTCCATCGCGGTGAAAAACGGGTCGCCCAGTTCTACATCCAGAGAAAGGTTCTTCAGCATCTCCTTCTCCTGCTCCGTAACCGCATCCTCCGCCATGATCGCCAATCCTTCATACAGCGGCACTGCTGCCTTCAGCAGCAGGGACACCTGCATACAAAACGCTGCAAGTTCCCTGCCGGAATAAATCTTTTCCGCCTTTCCTGCCATGACTTCCTCCTGATCAGTAAGAATACTTTTCCTGATAATTGCTGCCGGTTCCTACATACTGTTTCGCACCTTCGCCTCCGGTTGACATAAAGGTCGGGTCCATGTATGACCACTTCTGTCCGTCAAAATGGATGATATTGTCAATCCAGCCTTCACCCGCGATGTAGACGCTCACCCAGGCATGATACAGATTTCCCGTATAGCCAATCACCAGCTTGGTAGGAATATCCTGAGAGCGGAGCATAGCTGTCATCAGCGCCGCATAGTCAAAACAGATGCCCGTATGGCTGGCCAGCGTGGAATCGACATTGGGAAGATAGCCGCTCTGCACGCTCTGAGCCTTTCCGTAATCATAGCTGACATTGGCAATCACATATTTATATACCGCATCCACCACACCAAGCGGGTCCTTGCCGGCCGCCAGCTGCGCTGCCACTCCCACCGCCGCGCTGCCGGAATTAAAGTTCACATACTGATTCGGATACAAAAACGGAGCGAACTCGTTGGTAAGCGATACGGAAATCGTCTGGCTCAGCAGCTGGGCATATTGATTGCCGCTGACATTCTCAAATACCTTTACCGAATAGCTGCCGTTGCCCTCTGTAAACGGGTATACCTCAAAAGCATCGCGGGCATTCAGATCATATGTATATGTCGTCCCTTTGGTAATCTGCACCTTGATTTTCTTGTTTCCGCCGCTGTATTTTACCATCAGGTAACCGTTGGAAGTGTTCGACGCGTCAATCGTCGCACCCCCTCCGCTGAAAGTCACGGCCCCTGTCGCGCTCGGCACGCGCGCGGAGAGCGGTACCTCATCTTCATGAATCGTAACCACCGGCGACTGTCCGCCTTCCTCTGCCAGCGAAGAAACACCGGGTACGCTTAATATCATAACGGCTGCCAATATAACGGCGCCTGTCGTCCTTTTTCTGGATTTTCTCATGAAATCTCCTCCTTATTTCATTCTTTGTCCTGACTTTGTACAGCAGCGTCGGATTTTCAGGCCCCGGCCGCAGCCAGCCGCTGCCTCACTACCTCATAGGCCAAGACCCCTGCCGCCACAGAAGCATTCAGAGAATCAATATCTCCTTTCATCGGGATCGCCGCGGCCATATCGCATTTTTCGCGAACCAGCCTTCCCACCCCGCTTCCTTCATTCCCGACTACCAGTCCGATCGGGCCGGTTAGATTCAGACGATACATCAACTCGCCGCCCATGTCTGCGCAGGCAAACCACATGCCGCGTTTTTTCAGATCTTCTATCGTCGATGCCAGATTCGTGACCTTCGCCACCGGCGTATAATTCAGCGCTCCCGCCGAAGTCCTTGCCACCACGGCGGTCAGTCCCGCCGCCCGGTGTTTGGGAATGATAACCCCATGTGCGCCGGCCAGATTGGCTGTACGAATAATCGCTCCCAGATTGTGAGGATCTTCGATCCCATCCAGAAGAAACAGAAACGGGGCCTCCCCCTTTTCTGCCGCCGACTGCAGCATATCTTCTACCTGGGCATACTCATAGGCGGCAGCCTGTGCGATCACTCCCTGATGCTTCCCGGTCGCTGACATCGCATCCAAACGTTCCCGCAAAACGAAATTGATAATCGTTCCCTGCTTTTTGGCTTCCCGGACAATGCTCATCACCGGTCCGTCCTTGCACCCGTCCTGCACAAAGAGTTTATCCACGGTACGGCCGGAACGGAAGGCTTCCAGCACCGCATTCCTTCCCTCAATGGTCAGTTCCTTGTATCTCATGATAATTCCCCCATCTTCTCCAACCCGTCCCGGATGATCTCCAGCAGCCGGTCGTATCTGCCGGCAAGATACAGATATCCAACCAGCGCCTCCAGTCCTGTCGCCATCCGGTAATCGGTCATGGCTGCATGCCTGGCCATCGTGACCGACTTGGCGTTCCTGCCCCGTTTATAGATCGCCAGTTCTTCCGCGGAAAGTTCCTCCATCAGAAGCTTGATCATATTCGCCTGTGCCTGCGCTTTTACCAGAGCCGCGCTTCTCTTGTGCATCTTGCTGACCTGCATGCTCCCCCGGTTCATCACCTTGGTACGGATCAGCACCTCATAAACGGCATCTCCGATATAGGCAAGCGCCAGCGGGGAATAGCTGTTGGCGTCGACCTTTTGCAGCTGCAGCGCCTCGCGGATCATGCTCTCTTCCATTTGACACCTTCTCTGGTATCTTCCAGTACGATTCCCATATCCAGAAGCTTTACGCGGATCTCATCTGCCAGGGCAAAGTTCCTGGCTTTGCGCGCCTGCTGGCGTGCTTCAATCATCGCTTCTATCTCCTCATCCAGCGCCTCCGTCTTCCGCTCTGTGAGAATCCCCAGCACATCGCACTGTTTTTTCAAAAGTTCCCTGATACCATCAATATATGCAGCGCTGCTCTCAACGGAAACCGTGGAGTTGCTCAGCTTTACCAATTCAAACACAGCGGCAATCGCATCCGCAGTATTGAAGTCATCCTCCATCGCCGCCTCATATTTGGCTGCGAACTCCCGGGCCGCAGCCATATGCTCCTGCTCTTTGGAAGTCATTTCTGCCCTTCCTGCGGCATCCTCCCGCCGTGCAGCCGCCTTCCTTGCATCCTCAAGCCGTTCCGCCGCTGTCAGAATCCGCTCCAGGCCGTTCTTGGAGGCCTCAATCAGTTCCGCACTGAAATTCAGCGGACTGCGGTAATGAGCACTCAGCATAAAGAACCTCAGCACCTGCAGGTCATATCGTTCGCTGATATCTCTTACGGTAAAAAAATTCCCCAGCGATTTGGACATCTTCTGAATATGCCCGTTCGTGTCAATATTTAAAAATGCGTTGTGCATCCAGTAGGTGGCGAAAGGCTTTCCATTCGCCGCCTCCGACTGGGCAATCTCATTCTCATGGTGAGGAAAGATCAGGTCTTCGCCGCCGGCATGGATATCAATCTGCTCTCCTAAATATTTCTTCGCCATCACCGAGCACTCGATATGCCAGCCCGGACGGCCCTGGCACCAGGGGGACTCCCAATAAGGCTCCCCTTCTTTCTTGGGTTTCCACAGCACAAAGTCTGACGGGTCCTCTTTCCCCTCCTCGCCGGTCACCTTGATCTCCCGGAAACCGGACTGGAGTTCATCCAGGTTCTTATGCGACAGCTTGCCATAATCCTTAAACGATGCGGTCCGGAAATATACGGTTCCGTCCCCGGCTGCGTAGGCATGGCCCTTATCAATCAGAGTCCGGATCATCTCCAGCATCCCGTCGATCTCCAATGTGGCCTGCGGATGGGTGGTCGCCGGCCTCACATTCATCCCCGCCATATCTTTTTTGCACTCCTCGATATAACGGCGGGAAATCACCTCCGAATCCACGCCTTCTTCATTCGCCTTTTTGATAATCTTATCGTCCACGTCCGTGAAATTGGACACATAGTTGACCTCGTAACCCTTATACTCAAAATACCGTCTCACCGTATCAAAAACAATCATCGGCCGCGCATTGCCGATGTGGATCAGGTTGTAGACCGTGGGGCCGCATACATACATCTTCACCTTTCCTGGTTCTAACGGTACAAATTCTTCCTTTCTTCTGCTCAACGTGTTAAATATCTTCATAACTGCTGCTCTCCTTTTTCCTTCTTCTGCCGGGGCTGCCATCTCCGCGCGGCCGCTCAAAAACTCTCGTTTGAAGCCTTAACCCGCCCCGGCCCGGCATCCCGGACAGCCACCGCAGTCCCGGCCTCTCATCCGGTCCTCTCCCACGATATCCTGCAATTCCGTCAAAAGCGCCACTGCCTGAGCAGCAATCCCTTCCCCGCTTCCGGTAAAGCCAAGCCTCTCCTCCGTCGTCGCCTTGACGCTGACCCGGCCTTCCTCCAACAACAACGCCTCTGCTATATTTTTCGCCATCTGCGGGCGATAAGAAGCCAGTTTCGGCTGCTGGGCGATAATCGTAGAATCAATATTCTCGATCACATATCCCCGCTCCTCCAAAAGCTTCCTTACATTTTTCAAAAGTGCAATACTGGAAATCCCCCGATATGCCGGGTCCGTATCCGGAAAATGCTGCCCGATGTCTCCCAAAGCAGCCGCCCCCAGCAGCGCATCCATCACCGCATGTGTCAGCACATCCGCATCCGAATGCCCCAGCAGTCCTTTCTCATAAGGGACTTTCACTCCGCCCAGGATCAAATCCCTGTCCCCTGTCAGGCGATGCACATCATATCCCTGTCCGATTCTCATCATGTTCCCCCTTCTCATCCAGGCATCTCTTTACACAATCATCCGAATCGTCTTCTCAATGCACCTTAAGTGGATATCGGTCTGGCTATAACAGTTCTCTCCGTCTGCATGCACCGGCATCGGCTGTTCCACATGAACCGTGGCCTCCCGGCAGCTGTAAAAGCGAACTCCCCGGCGGCGTCCCGTTTTCCCCAAAAGAGCATCCACCAGCACAGGCCATAAACCTGATTTGGAGGAATTGTGCACCACGCACATCTCCAGCAGACCGTCGCTGCCATCTGCCTTCGGGGCAAAACGAAACCCACCGCCCTCGTAGGGATGAATATAGGCAGATATCAAATAAATATGATTGAACTCTATCTTTTTCACGCCATCGAGCAGCAGGTACCCTCTCACCGGCTTCGCCCACAAAAGCTGCCGCAAGGCGGGTAACAGATAAAAAAGACGTCCGGATATCCGGGGGTTTCTCCGCTTTCTGTCCCTTCTCTCCAACAGATTCTGACAGACCGCCGCATCCAGCCCCATACCGCTGCTGACCGCAAACCGCCGATGCACCGGCGCGCCGTTCTCATAAGAAAGCACGCCGTAATCAATCCGCTTATAACAGTGGGAATTCAAAATCTTTTTCAGACACCTTACAGAACTCCGCGGCAGCTTCAGGCCTCTTGCAAAATCATTGCCCGCCCCGGCAGGAATATATCCCAATGTAACTTCTCCCTCAAAAGACAGTCCGTTTAAAATCTCATTGAACGTCCCGTCCCCGCCTACCGCCACAATCACGCATGGTTCCTGGCTTTTCCCCTGCAGACGGCTGGCAAACACCAGCGCGTCGCCCGGCGCCTGTGTCATCCACACCTCATATCCAATCTTCAAACGCTCTAGCCGATGCTCCAGCTTTCTCCATACTTTTTCCCCATGACCCCGATTGGCACTTGGATTCACGATAAAATAGTACATGAAAACCTCCAAATACATTACTATTAAAAAGTATATCATAAAATCCGTAAAATGCCTAAGGAAATTTATATAAAATATCGTTTACAATTTCCGAACGAAATCTTCCCTGATCGAGGCCGCCAATCCGGGACTGTAAAACCTGCTCATCCCAGCGCTTTGCGCCGTACCGGCCTCTTGCTTCCGGCATAATTCTCCCCATATACAAAAGAATACACCATATACGCCAGAACCATCGCCCCCATCACGTCAAGCGCAGAATGCTGCTTCAAAAACATAGTGGAAAGGCAAATCGCCGCCGCAAGGTAAAAAGAGCCTCTCCTTATCCCAGAACGCCTCCGCAAAACGGCACTGTTTACAACAGCCGCATGCACCCCCAGGGAGTTATACGCATGAATGCTGGGAAATACATTGGTAGAAGTGTCTGCCGTGTGCACCAGGGAAACCAAAAAACTGCAGAAATTCTTCTGCGGGTCCACCGGCACACGCAGGTCTGTTCCATTTGGAAAAAAGGTACAAATCAACAGGCTGATCGTCATGCCTGTAAACAAAAAAGTACACAGCCGGTAATATTCCTGCCTGCTGGTAAAAAAGAAATAAAGCACAGCGCCCGCCACATAAACAAACCACAGCAGGTAAGGTACTATAAAATATTCGTTAAAAGGGATATAATCATCCAGCCTCACATGCATCACGGTGAAATCCCGAACTACCGTACGTTCCAAGTATAAAAACCACGGCAGATAAATAAACCCATAACCCAATGCCCAGATATGCCCGTATTTTTTTAACAAGTTTTTCACTTGACATCGCCTTTCTTCCTTAAATTGACTTTTTCGGAATTATATCACACTCCAAAAAAGAGTACAATAGCGTTTTGAAAATGTTCAGAAAACCGACAGCTTTTTGTCATTCCTTCATTTTTCAGTTTTCATATTGAATTTCACGGAATCCACCGTTCATTTTCCGTCTTATTATATGCAGCTTTCCAGACGAAAAAACTTCCGGTTTCTTCTATTTTTTTAACCTCTCAGACATTTTTCACGATTTCCGGTAATGTTATCAATTTATTTTAGGCACATTTTCAAAAAGACACGTGCGCCGCCGGGCGCATAATGCAAAAGACCCCGGGAGACAAATCTCCCGGGGTCTTTTCTAAATTCAGAACGTCTGAGGACTGTTTTTCAGCTTAAATCTGCCCACAAGGCTCTTCATAAGCTGCGACTGGCTGGACAGTTCTTCGCTTGCAGCTGCGCTTTCCTGTGCAGTCGCCGAGTTTGTCTGCACAACACTGGAAATCTGGTCAATTCCCATAGTAATCTGAGAGATGGAATCAGCCTGAGCGGTGCTGGCCTCTGAAATTTCTCCAATAATGCCTGTCATCTCACTTACATCATGTACTGCCTGAAGCAGAGACTGAGCCGTCTCGTCAACAATCTGGGTGCCGTTCTCCACTGCCTTTAATGAATTTTCAATCAGGACAGAGGTGTTTTTTGAAGCCTCTGCGCTTTTGCTTGCCAGGTTGCGGACCTCATCGGCCACTACGGCAAACCCTTTTCCGGCAGCGCCTGCGCGGGCGGCTTCTACGGCGGCGTTCAGGGCCAGAATGTTGGTCTGGAATGCAATGTCTTCAATGGTCTTAATGATTTTGCTGATTTCGTTGGAGCAGTTGCTGATATCACCCATTGCCTGTATCATCTGCTGCATTTTTTCGTTGCTTGCGTTCATTTCCGTGCTGACGCTGCCCGCTTTCACATTGGCCTGCTTCGCATTGTCTGCATTCTGGTTCACCTTGTCAGAGATTTCGTTAATGGTGGCGGCGAGTTCCTCCACAGAACTTGCCTGCTCGGTCGCCCCCTGGGAAAGGGCCTGGGCGCCATTCGATACCTGTTCGGACCCGCTTGCAACCTGTGAAGCGCTTTCGCTGATCTGAAGCATCGTGTCGTTGAGTTTTTCTGCAATACCCCGGAAAGAAACCAGCACCGGATAAAAGCTTCCTGTGTATTCTTCTTCGCAGATCGAATCTACCACCAGGTCCCCGGCAGCCATCTTGGCAAGGAATTTATTCTCGTCGTCAATAATATGCTGAAGCTTACGGATTAACTTCCGCACCTGCTCGGCAAGAACACCCAGTTCATCCTCCGAGGTATAGGAAATATTTACATCCAAATCACCCGCCGCCATTTTTACAGCGGCGTTCTCGATTTCGGAAATAGGAGCCTTGATCAGGCGTACCACCACAAACGAGAAGAAGACTCCCACAATAATTACAATAATGATAACTACTGCCATAAGGCAGGTAGCCATCCTGTAAAGGAAAAGGCTTTCCTTCGTTGCAGCGTCGCTGCCCTCTGTATTGTAGGCAATAATATCGTTAAAGGCGCTGTTTAAAGAACTGTAAAGTCCTACGCATTCGCCCTCCAGAATCGCACGGGCTTCATCCGCATGGCCTTGTTGGACCAGCGTCATCATCCTTTCATCTGCTTCATTGTACTGAATCCAGAGGTTCATTGCGTTTTCATAGAAATTTCTTTCTTCTGTATCAATCAATCCCTCATATGTAGCCAAAAGGGTATTCATATCTTCTTTTTCCTTCTGGAGATACTGAAGGCTGGATGCCTCTACCTCATCGGAAATCGCGGTAAGATACCCCAATTCGTTAAGACGGATATTAGACAGAGTGGCTGTCAGGTCCCTTGCCGTATCGATGCTGGGAAGCCAGCTTGTCGAAATATCGCTTGTCATTTCATTCATCCGGCCCATAAGATAGAATGACATGCCGCCGATAATAAACATGCCAACCAGCGCAACCCCTATAAGGATATAAAGTTTTAATCTGATTTTTAAATTTCGTATGTAGTTAATCATGCCTCTAATCTCCTTTTATTCTCTGTTACCATATCTGCCAATTGTGAAAAACAGCCGTCTTTTACTGTTTTCGCACAGCATTTATAACAATTATCGGCATGTTTTCCCTGTTTGATAAGTATGAAAAATGACGAAAAACAAAAAACATCTGCTTTAAAAGGAATATTTCCTGAACCGGCAGGGCGGGAATGAGGAGGAACCAAATCAGCGATATCAGCTTTAGGGCCGGAGGGAAAGAAAGCAACACCAGGCGAAATGGCAGAATATGGTATTGTTCTTTTTGGCTCAAGGCGTCCACCTGCTTCATCAAGTGGCACCCATGACAGATCACTTATTCCTTTTTCGTTATTTAGGATGCTATTTCACGAGTTTCAAAACAATGTGTTTTCTGATTGAGTAAATTTATACGATATGGTAAAATATAATAAAAGGAGCAGATAACAATGGAAGATGTATAGAAGGAAAAGAAACCAAGAAATACCATCTGGAATGCCAGAGCAGTACTGACAACAGTATGCTGGTCAGATTTTTTGAATATGACACTCAAATCGCCCTTGATGAAGGGTTGGTCCATGGAAATATCCTTACTGTGACTCTGCCACATTCTGCTGTATTATTTTTAAGACATCACGCATCGACGCCGGATACGCTGACAATCAGAATGGTGACGCCAGGCGGAACAGTAGAATATGATATCCCAGTGATGAAATCCCAACAATACACTCTGAAAGAGGTTTTTGAAAAAAATCTGCTGCTATTGATTCCTTTTTATATCTTTTCCCACGAAACAAGGTTTAAGGAATATGAGAAAGACAAAACGAAACTGAGGACATTGCAAAAGGAATACGAGCAGATCAAAAACAAACTGGAAGAGCTCTTAAATCAAGGTGCCATCAGCGAATATACACGATGTACCATTATTGATATGTCGAACAAAGTATTGGAACATATCGCTGCAAAATACAATTCTGTTAAGGAAGGAGTGAAAGCGGTTATGGGGGGAAAAGTTTTGGAATATGAAGCAAAGACCATAAAAAGAGAAGGTGTAAGGGAAGGTATTGAACAAGGCATTGAACAAGGCATTGAGGGGACTGTTTCTATATTAAAAAATTTAGGCATCCCTCCGCAGACAATCCTTATAAAGATTCAAGAGCAATATAATCTCACTCCTGAAGCATCCAAAAAGTATCTGTGAAAATTTTTCGAGGGTGTAAATTTTTACACCCTCAAGTGGGGCGTGCAGATGATGGGAATGAATCAACAGCCGCCCTGGAATAGCTACCGTTTTCAAATAACCTTACACTTTTTATCTCTTACATTTCTTCTATATCAGCTTCATTGTTTTGCATATCCAAAAATGGCAAATTATAAACAGGATATTTTGAATTATTTGTAATGTTAGAAATGATCGGACGCATATATGACAAAATTAGTGATGTAGCATTTGTTGTTAACAGTTTATCTACTAGTGTAATGTATCATTGATATTTAGCTCATCTTCTATTTCATCTTTTCGTCATTACAGTGGTAACGGACAAGATTTGCTTCCAAAGGCATACTGTACTCCCTTAAATTATTATATCACAACTCTCTAAAACAGTCTTAAATCTTATTGATATTGCCATATAAGCATTTTGACAAAAATTCTTCTTTTTCAACATTTTTAATCACATCCTATCACATTTTCTCATAACAAAAAGAGATATCCAACCCTTTACTGTCAGATATCTCTCTATTTTTACACTACACTATATCTAGTGGTCGTCACGTTCCTGCCCACTATATGATTGCCTATCCAAGGTTAATCGCCGCCTGCGCCGCCGCCAAACGAGCGATCGGCACGCGGAAAGGCGAGCAGGACACATAGTCCAGGCCAATCTTATGGCAGAACTCTACGGAAGTCGGGTCGCCGCCGTGCTCGCCGCAGATACCCACATGCATATCCGGGCGTACCGGCTTGCCCAGCTTAATGGCCATCTCCATCAGCTTGCCAACACCAGTCTGATCCAGCTTTGCAAAAGGATCGTTCTCGAAGATCTTGGCGTCATAGTAAGCGTTCAGGAACTTGCCTGCATCGTCGCGGGAGAAGCCATAGGTCATCTGAGTCAGGTCATTGGTACCGAAGCAGAAGAACTCAGCCTCCTTAGCGATCTCGTCAGCAGTAAGAGCCGCTCTCGGGATCTCGATCATGGTGCCAACCTCGTATTTCAGATCTGCATTTGCTGCAGCAATCTCAGCATCCGCCGTCTCTACCACGAACTTCTTCACATACTTCAGCTCTTTGATATCGCCGATCAGCGGAATCATGATCTCCGGAACCAGGTCCCAGTCCGGATGGGCCTTCTTCACATTGATAGCGGCGCGGATCACAGCCTTGGTCTGCATCTTGGCAATCTCCGGATAGGTTACAGCCAGACGGCAGCCGCGATGGCCCATCATCGGGTTGAACTCATGCAGAGAATCGATCATTGCCTTGATGTGTTCCACGCTCTTGCCCTGAGCGTCAGCCAGCTTCTTGATGTCCTCTTCCTCGGTGGGAACAAACTCATGCAGCGGCGGGTCCAGGAAACGGATGGTAACCGGGTTGCCCTCCAGGGCCTCGTACAGCTTCTCGAAGTCGCCCTGCTGCTCGGGAAGGATCTTCTCCAGAGCCGCCTCTCTCTCCTCCAGGGTCTCCGCACAGATCATCTCACGGAACGCGTCGATACGATTGCCCTCGAAGAACATATGCTCGGTACGGCAGAGGCCGATGCCCTCAGCGCCCAGCTCTCTGGCCTTCCTTGCATCAGCCGGAGTGTCTGCGTTGGTTCTTACTTTCAGTCTTCTGTATTTGTCAGCCCAACCCATGATGCGGCCGAATTCACCGGCGATGGTAGCGTCCACAGTCGGGATAATGCCATCGTAAATCTTACCGGTAGAACCGTCGATGGACAGCGGGTCACCCTCATGGAACTCTTTGCCGGCCAGAGTGAATTTCTTGTTGGCCTCGTCCATGGCGATCTCGGAACAGCCGGATACACAGCAGGTACCCATACCGCGGGCAACTACGGCCGCATGGCTGGTCATACCGCCGCGGACAGTCAGGATACCCTGAGCGGCCTTCATACCCTCGATATCTTCCGGGGAGGTCTCCAGACGGACCAGGACCACCTTCTCGCCTCTGGCAGCCCATGCCTTGGCATCCTCGGCAGAGAATACGATCTTGCCGCACGCAGCACCCGGAGAAGCAGCCAGCGCCTTGGCAAGAGGCTCGGCCTTCTTCAGCGCATCCGCATCAAACTGGGGATGCAGCAAAGTATCCAGGTTACGCGGGTCGATCATCTTCACAGCTTTCTTCTCGTCGATCATGCCCTCATCCACCAGGTCGCAGGCGATCTTCAGAGCAGCCTTTGCCGTTCTCTTACCGTTACGGGTCTGCAGCATATACAGCTTCTTGTCCTCAATGGTAAACTCCATATCCTGCATATCCCTGTAGTGGTCTTCCAGCTTGTTGCAGATGCCTACGAACTGATCGTACACTTCCGGCATAACTTCTTTGAGCTGGTCAATCTTCTGAGGAGTGCGGACACCGGCCACAACGTCCTCGCCCTGAGCGTTCATCAAAAACTCGCCCATCAGATGCTTCTCACCGGTAGCCGGGTCGCGGGTAAAGGCAACGCCGGTACCAGAGGTCTCTCCCATGTTGCCGAACGCCATCATCTGTACGTTTACCGCAGTACCCCAGGAATACGGGATATCGTTGTCGCGGCGGTACACATTGGCGCGGGGGTTGTCCCAGGAACGGAACACAGCCTTGATGGCCTCCATCAGCTGCACCTTCGGATCGGTGGGGAAATCTTCGCCGATCTTCTCTTTATACTCAGCCTTGAACTGGTTGGCAAGTTCTCTCAGGTCATCAGCGGTCAGATCCACGTCCTGGGTCACGCCCTTCTCTTCTTTCATCTTGTCAATCAGTTCTTCAAAATATTTCTTTCCGACTTCCATAACCACGTCGGAGAACATCTGGATAA
>CAMSTY010000034.1 GCA_947063875.1 uncultured bacterium | reverse complement strand
TCAAAAATAACCTCGTTTCTCATGTGTTTGCTCCTTTCGGTTGGATCCTGCGTGGCTGCTTATACTTTGCCCGGCACCGCGGGCAGAGATAGCCATACCACGGGATCGTCGCTTGTTTGCTTATATTCCATTCCAGCCCGCACTCGCGGCATGTCTCATAGCGTGCGCCGCTTATGCGCCGGGCATGAGTACGGGCTCGCGCCGGTCTATGTGCGTCAGGTCTGCTGCCAGCTGCGCGGCTTCTTTGGCGGCGTCCAGCTCCGCGCGTTCTTTACAGTCGCAACGCTCGCCGGGATCCAAATTGCAGCCGCAATTCGGACATACGCGGTACGGTTTAGATTTGCTCATGTGTCCACCTCCTATCCAGCAGCGGCGGCCAGCAGCTTATCACAGAGTTGCTGCTCCAGTCGTCGCCGGTATTTTTTGCGCACACGGTACTTTTTAGCGTGCTTGTAGTAGTGCCACCATTTCGGGTGATCGTTTGCTTTGTAGAGCATGGCGTCTATGCACCTGCCAGCGATCCGGGCCACGATCCTGCCCGCCGCCTTGGCCGATCGTTTGATCCCAGCCCACGCCTCCCTTGCAGCGTTGACAAGCGCCTCGAAAAAGCGTAGCACTGCCGGTTGTAGGGCTTCCAGAATAGCCGCGGCCGTGTTCGGTGTGATCGTGAGGTTCAGCTCCATGCTGGGCGGGCTCCGAAGCTCTGGGAGGTTCAGCTCAGGAGGGGAGAAGCGCGGAAGCGTCAGCTCTGTGATCTGTCCGGTGAAGCATTTCCCGTCAATATACAGAGCGCTGGGCGCTGGGCATTTATCTGTTTCCTGCTGCTGATCTGCCAGGTGTTCCATAGGCCCCGGTGGAAATGCCGTCGAGCCGTCCAGCAGGTTGTAGCCGTTCTCGTAGTGCCAGCGGATCCCTGCCGCCAGCTCTGCCACGGTCATGTCCTCGCCGAAGTGTCCGCAGTAGTAGCCATTTAGCATAACAGCGTTTGGATCCTGCTCCAGTATCTTGCGGGCCCGCTCCAGATCCTCCGGCTCGAAGGTGTCGTTGTCACTGTTCAGCCATACCGCCGTAGCGTTCCAGCTCCGACCGGTTTTCCAGACGATCACCCACGCGATCCCGTCGCGGAGCTCGCCAGCCCATTCTTTTGCGATCGTGTTTATTGCTGCCATGGTTCTGCCTCCCTTCTGGCGTGAACGACGGTGAAAAGGTCGTCAATTTCATGCCGGGTGATGTATGTATCTGTTTTATCCAGTCCGAGGAAATGGAGCAGAGGATCCTCCCCGTCAAGTGAATAGCTGGTGGCGGCCACGGCGTTGAGCCGGTAGACCATTACTTCGATAATGCAGGGGAGGTTATCAGCCTCCAGTGTGGCCGGAAACGACGACTTGCATAATAGCTCCGCGCCGTATTGAAAACCGTTTATTTTTGCCATGGTGGTGTATTCCTTTCTTTCTGGTTAGCTTGTGACAGTTTCAGGGCTTTTCTGTTCGCCTTTGACTTTTCGCCCTCTGCACTTAAAGTTCTGCTGGAGGCGATACTGGGCCAGTGTCGCGCTGTACCCTTGCCGCATATTGCTGTCGAGTTTTCCGGTGTCGCCACGTTTCAGCTCTTTGTAGATAGTTGCTACATGTACGCCGAGAGTGTCGGCTATGTCCTGCGGGCGTTCTCCTTTCAGATAGTGGGACTCCAGTTTCTCGCGATCGGCCAGCGTCAAATATCGGTAGTTTCTCACGTTCTCACCTCCTTGTGATTTGGTTTCATGCCACGGCCATTTTGTAAAATCTGCATTTTTCGGGCGTGTACTTTTCCACCGGTTTTCACGCGCTCCGGCTGGCGTCTTTTTTCTGGGCCGCCCTGACCGTATCGACTTTCACATTAAAAGCCGCAAACTTGTTGAACGACATGGAACCTTTTAGAGCGTTGATGTTCTCCACCGCTGCCCGGTTTTCACCTTAAAAACCGAACTTAAAACTTGTCAGCCTACACCGATAAATACAGACTTTATAAAATGGCCGTTTTTGGCCTTTTTCTGCTGTTTTTAGATAAAAAAATAATGCGTCGGGAGGCTTTCGCTTCCCTTCGCATTTAATATTAAACTTTTCAAAACAAAATAAAAAATAAAAAAACCCTTTCAAAATAAGGTATCTTTGTATATAATAAAAGGAAAATCCAAGAAGAAAATAATTGTATCAGAATTTACGGTTGATATGTGGAAATATTGTAAATACTGTAGATAACGGAACCGGAAGGAACAAGCAGGAGGAAGAATAGGAATGTTGGTATCCAATGATATTGGAATTGATTTAGGTACAGCAAGTATTTTGGTATATATTAAAGGAAAAGGCGTGGTATTAAAAGAGCCGTCCGTGGTGGCGATTGACCGGGATTCTAACAAGATTATGGCGATTGGCGAGGAAGCGCGGCTGATGATCGGAAGAACACCGGGCAATATTATCGCGATCCGCCCGCTTCGCCAGGGTGTGATCTCGGATTATACGGTGACAGAAAAGATGCTGAAGTATTTTATCACCAAGGCAGTCGGAAAGCGGACATTGCGCAAACCCCGCATTGCTGTCTGCATCCCCAGTGGTGCGACAGAGGTGGAGAGAAAAGCAGTGGAGGACGCCACTTACAATGCCGGGGCGAGGGATGTGGCGATTATTGAAGAGCCGGTGGCAGCGGCAATCGGAGCCGGCATTGACATTGCCAAGGCCTGCGGCAACATGATTGTTGATATCGGAGGCGGTACGGCGGATATTGCGGTTATCTCCCTGGGCGGCCCGGTAGTGAGCACTTCCATCAAGGTTGCCGGGGATGATTTCGACGAGGCGCTGGTTCGCTATATGAGAAAGAAGCATAATCTGCTGATTGGAGAGCGGACGGCAGAGGAGATCAAGATCAATATCGGCGCAGCCTACCGGCGGCCGGAGGTCCTGACCATGGAGGTGCGCGGCCGGAACCTGGTGACAGGCCTTCCCAAGACGATTGTGGTGACTTCGGATGAGACCCTGGAGGCGCTGCGGGAGCCGGCGATGCAGATTGTGGATGCCGTGCACAATGTATTAGAGCGGACACCGCCGGAATTGGCGGCGGATATTTTCGACCGCGGGATTGTGATGACAGGCGGCGGGGCATTGCTGAATGGCCTGGATCAGCTGATAGAGGAGAAATCAGGGATCACGACTATGGTTGCGGAAGACCCGCTGACGGCGGTGGCGATCGGTACCGGTAAGTTTATTGAATTTCAACATGGAGAAGTCAGAGGGCACGAGTATTAAGGCAGCCGGGCCGGTTGGAAGGGGCCGGCGCATCAGGAGGACGGGTAAGGGAGACCCCGCACCGGAAATGGCGCGGGGTTTTTGAGTACAAATATGGAAACCGGTAAAATGTGCAGGAGATACGTTTTGCCGGACTCTGAAACGCAGGCGGTGCAAGGATGGCGACGGTGAAAGCATATGTGGAAAAAATAAAATACCGGAATGAGGAAAACGGCTATACCGTTCTGGAGGCAGGGTGGGAAGGAGAAGACTATGTGCTGGTGGGGACCTTCCCCTATATCAATGAAGGCGACTTGGTTGAAGCAAAAGGGCGGATGGTGGAACACCCCGTTTACGGAGAGCAGCTGCAGGTAGAGGAATATGAACTGAAGGCGCCGGAGGATACCGTATCCATGGAACGCTATCTGGGTTCCGGAGCCATCAAAGGAGTGGGGGCGGCTCTGGCAGCGAGGATTGTGCGGCGATTCAAGGCAGGCACTTTTCGGATTGTAGAGGAGGAACCAGAACGCCTGGCAGAAGTAAAAGGGATCAGTGAAAAACTGGCGCAGTCGATTGCCGAACAGATGGAGGAAAAGCGGGAGATGCGCCAGGCAATGATTTTTCTTCAGCAGTACGGGATATCGATGAATCTGGCATTAAAGATATATCAGGAGTATGGGCCGCTGCTGTATGGGATTATCAAGGAGAATCCGTATAAGCTGGCGGACGACATCCAAGGCGTCGGGTTTAAGATCGCGGATGAGATTGCCCAGAAAGTCGGGATTTTGATGGATTCGGATTATCGTATCCGCAGCGGGATTTTTTATTGTCTGCTGCAGTCCGTGGTGAACGGACATACTTACCTCCCGCAGGGGGAACTGCTGGCTGGCGCTTCAGACCTTTTGCATGTGAAGGCAGAAGTGATGGAAAAGCACTTAATGGATTTGCAGATGGAGAAAAAGATTGTGGTGAAGGCAGGGGAGGGGGAGGGCCTTGGCCGCCATATCTACGCATCGCAGTATTATTATATGGAACTGAATACGGCCCGTATGCTGCATGACCTGAATCTGAAAGGCTCGGAACCGGAGGGAGCCATTCGGGACCGACTGGAGGTAATCTGCAAGGAAGAAGGGATTGAGGCGGATGAGATGCAGATTGAAGCGGTAATCCGGGCGGTAAACAGTGGGCTTCTGATTATTACAGGGGGGCCGGGAACCGGGAAGACGACGACGATCAACACGATCATCCGTTATTTTGAGCAGGAAGAGATGACGATTTTGCTGGCGGCGCCTACCGGAAGGGCAGCAAAACGAATGACAGAGGCTACCGGCTATGAAGCGAAGACGATTCATCGTCTGCTGGAATTAAGCGGAGTGCCGGATGATGACCGAAGCACATCGGGGATGCGGTTTGAACGGGGGGAGGAGAATCCGCTTGACGCGGACGCGATTATTATTGACGAAACCTCTATGGTGGATATTTATTTGATGCATGCGTTACTGAAGGCGGTGTCTCCTGGGACCAGGCTGATTCTGGTAGGGGACGTAAACCAGCTTCCCAGTGTGGGCGCGGGAAATGTATTGCGTGACCTTATTGAGTCGGAAGAGTTTCCGGTAGTATGCTTAAACCGGATTTTCCGGCAGGCGGCAGAGAGCGACATCATTGTCAATGCCCATAAGATCAATGGGGGGGAACAGATTTTACTTGGCAGGCGCAGCAAGGATTTTCTTTTTATCCGGGGGGAGCAGCCGGATGTCATTATCCGTTCCATGGTTACGCTTGTGACAGAAAAGCTGCCGGGATATGTTCATGCAGATCCCTTTGATATTCAAATCATGACGCCGATGCGAAAAGGGGCGCTGGGGGTGGAACGTTTGAATGGCATTTTGCAGGAGTATTTAAACCCCCGTGCGCCGTCAAAGGCGGAGAAAGAGTCCGGAGGCACGGTTTACCGGGTCGGCGATAAGGTGATGCAGGTAAAGAACAATTATCAGCTGGAATGGCAGATACGGGGCAGCCGGGGAGGGGTGACAGAAAGCGGCACAGGAGTGTTTAACGGAGATATCGGAATGATCCGGGAAATTAATACCTTTTCAGAGGAATTGACCGTAGAATTTGATGAAGGCCGCATGGTAGACTATAGTTTCCGCAATTTGGAAGAGCTGGAACTGGCCTATGCCATTACGATACATAAATCGCAGGGAAGCGAGTATCCGGCGGTGGTGATCCCGGTTCATTCCGGCCCCCGTATGCTGATGACAAGGAATCTGATTTACACGGCAGTTACCCGGGCGCGGCGCTGTGTCTGCCTGGTGGGGATACCGGAAATGTTTCAGATGATGGTGGATAATGAGTCAGAGCAGCGGCGTTATACAGGACTGAAGGCACGAATTCGGGAGATCCAGGCGGGTATCCCGGTGTGAGAGATAAAAAAGGAGGAAACGTACGAGACGATCGATGATAGACAGAATGGCGGCAGGATTGACAGATTGGCTGTTTCCGCGCAGATGTCCGGTCTGCGGGAGGATTGTGGAGCCGAAAGGGGACTTGATCTGTCCGGGCTGTGTGTCCCGGCTGGCCCCGGTAGAGCCGCCGACATGTTTGAAATGTGGGAAAGAAATCCATGGGGAGCAGGCAGAATATTGTCTTGATTGTGTGCGCCACAAACGTACATTTGATTCCGGAGCGGCGCTTTTGAACTACAATGAAGCGGCAAGGCACTCCCTGGCCGCAGTAAAATATAAAAATAAACGGGAATATCTTGATTTTTACAGCGCAGCGATGGCGTATCGCTATCGGAAACTCGTGTTTTCCTGGAAGGCAGATGTGCTGGTGCCAGTGCCGGTGCATCCTTCCCGCAGGCGAAGAAGAGGATATAACCAGGCGGAGGAACTGGCAAGGCGTCTTAGCCGGGAGTGGGGGATTTTGATGGAGGATCAATTGCTGATCCGCAGCAGAAAGACCGCCCCGCAACGGGATCTGAATCCGCAGGAAAGACTGAGAAATCTGCAGGAAGCCTTTCGGCTTCATCCGCGGTATCAGGCCGGAGAGATGAAGGAAAGGCTTCCGCAATGTGTGGTGCTGGTAGATGATATCTATACGACGGGAAGCACGATAGAAGCGTGCTCGCGGGTACTGCGGGAAGCAGGGATTCCCAGGATTCACTTCCTTGCTGTCTGTATTGGATATGGAAGATAAGGCGATCAGGTATTGCAGAATACAATAACCCGGTCCGGAGTGGTCTGAGCCGGGATACTGCGGGTAGTGGCGCCATAGGTTACAAGCAGCAGATGTCCGGAGAGGGAACCCAAAAAAGGCTGGCCGTTGGGAAGTGTGACACTGGTTTGTTTAAAAAGATTCAGGAGCAGGGTGTTATCCGAGTTTGCAAATTGATTGTTATAGGATGTTTGAGTGAAAACATCCAGTGAGGCGTAAGTGCCCGCAGGCGTAGGAACGATTGCCAGTGCGCGATACAGAGGCGGATAGATGAGAGGGACCGGGGCGAGGAGAGAGTAAAAGCAGGTTATTTGATCGCCGGTTCTTAAGAGCTGGTTGTCGAGAACATAGGTGGAGCCGGTGACGGTGACCTGAACCAGTCCCTGATCAAGCGTCTGCAGGGTAAGGCGCAGGCTGCAGCCATCCTGTGTGCCGGTGTTGCTTTGAGGTTCGATTTGAAGAATGGTTCCGGATGTAGGAGTATATTGAGACATGAATGCCTCCAGGAACATTGTTGCTATAAAATATGATGAAACCGGGGAAATGAAACTTGTCAGGAAATTTTTGGATAGATAGGGATTGACGCAGCAGAGAAAGATGCTTAAAATGAAAAGAGACCATTTGGGGAGGATTATACGGATGAAAAAGAGTCATTTGGGCATCATGCTGGGAATTATGGTATTGGCGGCTGGCTGTGCTCCGCAGAGTGCGGAAATGGCGGCTATCGAGGAAACTGTGGAGTCAACGGAGACGGAAGGTCCGGAAGATACACGGGAGGATGCGTCAGAAGAGGCGGATACATCTGAGGAGGGGCAGAAGGCAGAGGCAGATATTGCGAAAGAGGCGGAGGAGTCGATTCGGGCGGCAGAGGAATCTTTAAAAGCAATGGAGGAGTCGCTGAAGGAGGCGGAGTCTTCCTTGGCAGAGGAATCCGAGGAATCTGAGCAGTCCGGGAAAGAGACAAACTATGCCAAACTGAAAGAAAAGCCGGAGGACTATCTGAAAAAACAGGTCCGTTTTTCGGGAAGGATTGTGCGTTTTGCGTCGATTGACAGCACGGCGGCTCAGATTGTACTGGCAGTGGGCGAAAAGGAAAGCAACCGGATTGTGGGAGAATATAAAAAACGCATTGTATCCACCAATCTGGCGGTCGGCGACAGGATAACCTTGTCCGGGGAGTTTTTGGGAATGGTTCGTTACCGGATGCAGACAGGGGGGACAGAGAATATGCCGACGATCGATATTGGGGAGATCACCAATGTTATCAAGGCAGAGCCGGAAACCGCGGCTGTTACATTGCCCGCGCCGGCGGCGGAAGAGATGGAACGGAATGTATCCGGAGAGAACTTATCGGAGGAGACCGAGTCGTCTGCTGCGGACTCCCAGGCTTCGCAGGAGATTGAAGAGGAGGGCGAAAGTGGGCAGCGTTCGCCGGTGATTTCAGTAGGAGAATAAAAATAACAGATCCGCTCCGGCCAGGACAGAAAATGGCAGGGGCGGATTTGTTTGTGTCAGCATAGGTTCGGCCGGATGGAAAATGGTCTAAATTTCGATCAGGCAAAAGGGTATCTGGTTTGCGGTCATCATCTGCGCTTCTCTCTGATGGCAAGTGAAAATAATCATCTGATTTTCATAAGCATGAGAAAGCCATTTCAATGCGATTCGCAACCGGTCATCATCATACTGTACAAAACTGTCGTCAAAAATCAACGGCATCTGGTCATGCCCTTTTTGAATCAGGCGGGCGGCAGCGAGGCGGAGGGCCAGGTACACCTGGTCAATGGTGCCGCTGCTGACCTGGGAAACAGGCACCAGCTTGGTGCGCGTATTCAGAAACAGATCCAGATTTTCGTCTACACTCATGCTGTCGTAGATGTTTCCGGTGATCTCGCCAATCATATCCGAGGCCGCCTTATTCAGGTAGAGGCCGAAGGAATTGCGAATCGTGGAGGACAACTCGGTCATGGTATCCAGCGCCAGATCGATGGCAGAGATTTCCTCGCGGATACGGTCATTTTCTTCCAATACCTGTTTGAGCGTTTCGGCCTGGTCCTTGTATTGAGCCAGACGATCCAGCTTTTTTTCCAATTCCCATTGGGTTTTCTGCTGCTTGGATATGACATCGTCACAGGAACTGACCTGTTCTTTCAAAGCGGCGATTTCTCCGGCCTGAATTTCGATGGAAGCTTCCGAGCGGAGAATCGCCTGTCCAAGCCGGATGTATTCTTCCATGCGGCCAAGAAAGGCATCCATAGCTTCTTTGGAGACTGTCGGGTCTCCGAGATGGCGGGAGAATACTTCCTGCAAGAGCTTGCCAGTATAGGCAAGATTTTGCTGCTCCCGTTTTCTTCCAAGGATCAATACAATACCGGTTACGGTAAAGAGCATGGTAAAAACGGCGAGGGCGCAGATCAGGAAAAAAGCAGGATTGTGGAGGCTTAAAAGAGGCCCGGTATCAGCCAGGGCAGTCATTCGGGCATGTTCCTGGACAGCGACAAAAACAGTGAATCCTCCGGTGAGCGCCGCGATGACAAAGGAGAGGACGGCAAGGGCAACCCGGGATTTGCGTGAACAGGCATTTACGGCAGTCTCATAGGCGTCGTAAGTATCGCAGGTCTCGCCGCGGTAGTGTACGACCGATTCTTCATCGGAAAACTGGGCGCTGGCCAAAGCCTGTTTTGCGGAGGCCATCTTCTGCAGCAACGATTCCCGCTCTTCCTGTTTCTGCGCAATCTGAGCGTGAATCCGGGACCGCATGTCCTGATAAGCCTGGAGCTGGTTTTCGTATTCCGGTGCGGAAATCTCTCGTTCGATTGCGCGGATCTCACCTTGGATGGTAGCATAATTTCTGGCTGCTTCCGGGTCCAGCTGCTGGTCAAACTCTTTGCGCCGGCTTCGCAGGCGGGAAGTGGCGCGGGTGATGTTTAAGGACATATTGCCGGAAGTGTTCATATTGGCAATATAATTGCGCAGTTCGGCGACCATGCCTCCATCCGTAACGCTTTTCAGCTGTCCGATACTTATCGTATTCATATAGGTGGTTTCGCTTAACCCGCACAGAAGTTCGTCCCAAAAGGCTTTGGTCGGTTCGATCTGTCTGCCCAGGGTTTCGTTGATGACGGCCAGGGATTTTTTGTCTTTTTGGAAATTCCGTTCAATCCGGTAGATTGTGCCGTTCTGTTCTATCCGCATCTGTCCTCCGTAGGCGGACTGGCGGTCCCAGGGATCAAAGTGCGAATAAGCATCATTGCGGGAGGCGCGGCCCCGGCCTCGTTCCAAACCAAACAACATACAGCGGACAAAGGTGTGGATTGTGGATTTTCCGGCTTCATTTTTGCCGTATACGATATTCAGACCGTCTGAAAATGTCAGGTCACGGTCGTGAAATTTACCGAATCCGTCAATGTGTAAATCCAGTAATTTCATTCTGTCAAGCCTCCTTATCTCCTCTCATCCATGGTGCAAAGCAAGGCATCGATCCCATAATAGAGCGCCTTTTTTTCGATGGAACTCATCTCTTCCTTTTGCAGGGCGCGGATATAAAAGCCGATCATATCGCCGGGATGTTCCGCAAACAGGCGGCTGAAGTCATACTGGGGTTCCGACTCATCCAGGATTTCCACGACCTGGATCTTGCGCTCCAGCGGATTTAAGTCAAAACGGATATCCGGATCACGCATGCCGCGGATGCGGAAGCGGTAGATATGTTCCAGTCCCCGGCGGCTGGCTTCATCAAAAATGCGGTCGGAGAGTTCCCCGTTCGTGGTGGCCGGCGTTACGTGGATCACGAGAGGGACATATTGCGCCTGGGCAAGCGGGATGAATTCCAGACGTGTGACCTGCCTGGTGGTGGGACTGATTTCTCCATATACCATGCCGTGACGTCCGGTCTCGGTTTTGTCAAGAGGCTCCGGGGAACCTGGATAGGCATAAGACAGATCCGGCGCCAGCTCCGGTTTGTGGATATGCCCCAGGGCGGCATAGGAGAAGCCAGAGGAAGCGAATTGTTTTTTTTCAAGAGGGAGATGGGCGCCGTCCCCGCCGTGGGCCAGCAGAATGTGGATGCGCGGCGCATCGGGGGGGACCACATCTTTTAGCCTGGGTTCCGTAATTTCAGCCGTATGGTAGGAGAACCCGGTCACGTCGACATTCTGTTTTTCAAAAATAAGAGAAGAGGGGGTTTCTTCTGTCAGCCAGGTCACATTGGAGCACCAGGAAAAACTGCGCAGGGCAGAATTCGGGCGTATCCGGTCATGGTTGCCGGCGATCAGGACAACCTGGATGCCAGGGATGGTGGAGAACAGATAATTGACCTCCTTCAGGTCCCGAAGCAGGGGTTGACGATGGAAAAGGTCTCCGGCAACAAACAGAAAATCGGCATCCCTGAGCCTGGCCTGACGGACAATCTCAGAAAAGGTATCTTTGATGGCCTGTGCGCGGTCGCGGCTCCAGGGTTTATCGCTGTCGGGGTTCATGCCCCAGTGAATGTCTGCGGTGTGGATGAATTTCATGGAAACTCCTTTAACTGTGGTGATCAGGTGTCTTGAAAGGCGATGCCTTATAATTCGCAGTTGCCAACGGTTCTCGGGAAGGGGATGACATCGCGGATATTGCTCATACCGGTCAGATACATGACGCAGCGTTCAAAGCCAAGGCCAAAGCCGGAGTGGCGGGCGGAGCCATATTTGCGCAGATCAAGGTAAAAACCATAATCTTCTTCCTTCAGGCCAAGTTCTTTCATGCGGGCCAGAAGCTTGTCATAATCATCCTCACGCTGACTGCCGCCGATAATTTCACCGATACCGGGAACCAGGCAGTCCATGGCTGCTACGGTTTTGTTGTCCGGATTCATCTTCATGTAGAAAGCTTTGATTTCTTTGGGATAATCCGTGACAAATACAGGGCGTTTATAGACCTGCTCCGTCAGATAACGTTCATGCTCGGTCTGCAAATCGCAACCCCAGGACACCTTATAATCAAAGTTGTCATTGTTCTTTTCCAGGAGCTGGATGGCCTCCGTATAGGTCACATGCGCAAATTCGGAGTTGAGTACGCCATGTAAACGCTCCAGCAGGCCTTTGTCAATAAAACTGTTAAAGAATGCCATTTCCTCTGGTGCGTGCTCCAGCACATAATGAATGATATGTTTCAGCATTCCCTCAGCAACGGCCATATTATCCTGCAGGTCAGCAAACGCCATCTCCGGTTCGATCATCCAGAATTCAGCCGCATGGCGGGTGGTATTGGAATTCTCCGCCCGGAATGTGGGGCCAAAGGTATAGATGTTGCGGAAGGCCATGGCATAGGTCTCGCCGTTTAGCTGCCCGCTGACCGTGAGGTTGGTGGGCTTGCCGAAGAAATCCTTGGTGAAATCCACAGAATGGTCTTCCTTTACGGGAATGTTGTCCAAATCCATTGTAGTCACCTGGAACATTTCCCCGGCGCCCTCGCAATCGCTTCCGGTGATCAGGGGAGTATGGACATAGACGAAATCGCGTTCCTGGAAATACTGGTGAATTGCGTAGGCAATCAAGGAGCGGACGCGGAACACGGCCTGGAAGGTATTGGTGCGGGCACGCAGGTGGGTGATGGTGCGAAGATATTCCAGGGAGTGCCGCTTTTTCTGCAAAGGATAATCAGGGGCGGAAGCGCCTTCTATCGTCACTTCCGACGCCTGGATCTCAAAAGGCTGTTTGGCGTCAGGGGTAGCGACCAGGGCGCCCTTCACCAGGATGGCAGCGCCGACATTCAGCTTGCTGATCTGGGAAAAATTGGCCATGGTGTCATGGTAAACAACCTGAAGCGTATCAAAATAGCTGCCGTCACTGACGACAATAAAGCCGAATGCTTTGGAACCGCGTACACTGCGGACCCATCCGCCTACGGAAATCTCCTTGTCCAGATATTCTTCCCGGTTTCGGTATAATTCTCTTATGGTAATTAAATCCATGATGGTTCTCCTTTCAAGCTTTGGTGCTATATGGCGATTATACTTTATTTTTTTAAAGGATTCAAGGGCAAGAGATGGCTTTCTTACGTACTTTTTCTGACATTTCTGCGCTATCTGCTAAAAAAATGAAATCATACAAAAGATGTCGGAAAATGAACAAAAAATCTTAAAAATGAACAAAAAATTTGTTCACTATTTTTTTGTTATGTGCTATAATTATACCTATACAAAATACTACAGCGAGGTGATAGCGTGATTAAGAAAGAAATGATTGCCATGCTATTGGCGGGAGGGCAGGGCAGCCGTTTGGGAGTGCTGACGCAGAAGGTCGCAAAGCCGGCGGTCTCCTTCGGGGGAAAGTACAGAATCATCGACTTTCCTTTGAGTAATTGCATCAATTCAGGCGTAGATACCGTCGGAGTACTGACACAATATCAGCCTTTGCGCCTGAATACCCATATTGGAATCGGCATTCCGTGGGATTTGGACCGTAATGTGGGGGGAGTCACGATCCTGCCTCCTTACGAAAAGAGTAAAGGCAGCGATTGGTATACCGGCACCGCCAATGCGATTTTTCAGAATCTGGAGTTTATGGAAACCTATAACCCGGATTATGTGCTGATCCTGTCGGGTGATCATATTTATAAGATGGACTATGAAGTGATGCTCGAGTACCACAAAGCGAATAATGCGGATGTTACCATTGCCGCGATGCCGGTGCCGATAGAGGAAGCCAGCCGTTTCGGCATTGTCATTACAGATGATACGAACCGTATTGTGGAGTTTGAGGAAAAGCCGGCGAAACCCAGAAGCAATCTTGCTTCCATGGGTATTTATATCTTCAGCTGGCCGGTGCTGAGGGAGGCCCTGATTCATTTGTCAGAGGAACCGGGCTGTGATTTTGGCAAACATATCATTCCGCATTGCCATGGCGGCGGCAAGAGGATCTTTGCCTATGAGTATAACGGCTACTGGAAGGATGTGGGTACGCTGGGATCGTATTGGGAAGCTAATATGGAACTGATCGACATTATTCCGGAGTTCAATCTTTACGAAGAATACTGGAAGATCTATACCAAGAGCGATATCATTCCGCCTCAGTATGTGGCGGCGGAAGCCGTGATTGATCGCAGCATCATCGGCGAAGGGACAGAGATTTACGGAGAAGTACATAATTCCGTGATCGGCGCCGGCGTCATGATTCAGAAGGGCGCGGTGGTCCGGGATTCCATTATCATGCGGGACAGCGTAATCGGCGAAGGCGCCAAAGTCACAAAAGCGATTGTAGCTGAGGACAGTACGGTGGGGGCCGGGGCACAACTGGGCGTGGGGGAGTATGCTCCCAGTACTTATGACCCCAAGGTGTATCAGTTTGACCTGGTTACCGTCGGCGAGCATAGCGTGATTCCGGAAAATGTAAAGATAGGCAAGAATACGGCGATATCCGGCATCACATCCGCGGTGGACTATGCAGGGGGAATGCTGGCCGGAGGGGAATCCATTATAAAGGCAGGTGATATACAATGAGAGCGATTGGTATTGTTTTGGCAGGCGGCAACAGCAAACGGATGAGGGAATTGTCCAACAGACGTGCCATATCCGCAATGCCGGTTGCCGGAAGTTACCGGAGTATTGATTTTGTGCTGAGTAATATGAGCAATTCCCATATTCAGAATGTGGCAGTGTTTACCCAGTACAATTCCCGTTCGCTGAACGAACATTTAAGTTCTTCTAAATGGTGGGATTTCGGAAGGAAACAGGGCGGCCTGTATGTGTTTACGCCTACGATTACCACAGAGAACAGCGATTGGTACCGGGGAACCGCGGATGCATTGTATCAGAACCTGGCGTTTTTGAAGAACAGTCATGAACCGTATGTGGTGATTACTTCCGGTGACGGGATTTATAAGCTGGATTATAATACGGTACTGGAACATCATATTGAGAAGAAAGCAGATATCACGGTAGTGTGCACGCAGCTTCCGGAAGGGGAAGATGTGACCCGTTTCGGGAATATAGTGGTCAACGATGACGGACGGATCGTGGAATTTGAAGAGAAACCCATGGTGGCGACGGGGAACCTTGTCTCCTGCGGAATCTATGTGATCCGGCGCCGCCAGCTGATTGAACTGATCGAGCGGTGTGCGGCGGAGGATCGGGTAGATTTGGTGCGCGACATTCTGGTGCGCTATAAGAACCTGAAGCGGATATTTGCTTATCGTCTGAATACTTACTGGAGCAATATTGCTTCGGTGGATTCCTATTATCGGACGAATATGGACTTTTTAAAGCCGGAAGTGCGCAAATATTTCTTTAAAGACTATCCGGATGTGTATTCCAAAGTGGACGACCTTCCCCCTGCAAAATATAATCCGGGGGCGATGGTGAAGAACAGCCTGATTTCAAGCGGTTCCATCATCAACGGCACGGTGGAAAATTCCATTCTGTTTAAGAAGGTTTATGTGGGAAATAATTGTGTAATCAAAAATTCCATTATTTTAAACGATGTTTATATCGGCGATAATACGGTGATTGAAAATTGTATCGTAGAAAGCCGTGATACCATTCGGGCCAATACCACTTATATCGGAGAACCGGGAAACGTTCGGATTGTGGTGGAAAAAAACGAGAGATATACGTTGTAATGTACTAGAGGGAAAGGGTTATTGATATGCAGATAACAGATGTAAGAGTGAGAAGGATAGAAAAAGAAGGCAAAATGAAGGCGATCGTTTCGATTACGCTGGATAATGAATTCGTGATTCACGATATTAAGGTGATTGAAGGAGAAAAGGGAATGTTTATTGCCATGCCAAGCCGAAAAGCAGCGGACGGCGAATATCGGGACATCGCCCATCCGATCAACTCAGAGACGCGAGACATGATTCAGAGTGTGATTCTGAACAAGTATGAGACTACAGCGCTGGAAAGCTAGGGAGAGTGACGATCTAACGGTGAGAATAGTATCAGAATAGTATCAACAGGAGAAGGGGCAGATCAGAGGAGTCTGCCCCTTCTCCCGTAACGAAATATCCGGCAAAACGCGCCGGTGATGTGCTTTGCCGGATTGACAGGAAGGGATAGTTCAGGAAAGACTGTGCAAAATGCTTCGCGCCACACAAAGTCCGTTTGCAGATGCCTGTTGGAGTCCCCTGGTAACGGAAGCGCCGTCTCCGATTGCCCGAAGGCCGCGGATGCTGGTTTCAAAGTCAGAGTCTACTACTACTTTATTGGAATAAAACTTTACTTCTACGCCATAAAGCAGGGTCTCATCGCTGGCAATCCCCGGAGTGACTTTGTCTAAGGCCAACAGCATTTCCTGAATGTCTACCATAATCCGATGGGGAAAGACTAAGGAGAGGTCGCCGGGGACGGCATCCTTCAGAGTGGGAATCAGATTGTTGCGGCAGAGACGTTCTTCCGTAGTGCGGCGGCCTCGCTGAAAATCACCAAATGTCTGAACCATGATTTTTCCGTCGCAGAGCATGTTGCTGAGCCTGGCGATGTACTTGCCGTATTCGATCGGTGTTTTAAACGGTTTTGTGAAGTTTTTGGAAACCAGAAGGGCAAAGTTGGTGTTGCGGGTCTTGTATTCTTTGGATTTGTAGGCATGGCCATTGACCACGGCAAGCCCGTTTTCGTAATATTCCGTCGCCACCTCGCCGGAGGGGTTGGTACAAAAGGTGCGGACTTTATCGTCAAATGTCGGGGTGTAGTATACCAGTTTCGCCTCATACAGATTCTCGTTGAGAAACTTCATTACCTCATCCCGGACTTCTACGCGGACACCGATGTCAACGGTCCCGACCTGGGTTTCAATCCCATGTTCCTTGCAGATATGGCTGAACCAGTCGGAACCTTCCCTGCCGATAGCGGCAACTACTTCCGGGGCGCAGAAGGTCTCGTCCTTGTCTGTGATGACCCCTTTAACCTGATTTCCTTCAATCAGGATATTTTTTACCATAGTGTGAAATTCCATGTGAACTCCCTGCTTTAAGAGGTGTTCCTGCAGGCGGGTATAGATCTTATACCCTTCTTCCGTACCCAGATGGCGAATCGGGCATTCGATCAGTTTCAGGTTGGCCTGAATGGCTTTGCGACGGATCTCTTCCACTTCTTTTTGCCGGTCCATGCCGTATACATTCGTGTCGGCGCCGAATTTTAAGTAGATGTCATCCGATTCTTTGATCAGCTGCACGGCTTGCTCGTAGCCGAGAATTTCCGGGAGATTGCCGCCCACATCGGGAGACAGGGACAGTTTGCCGTCGGAAAAAGCCCCGGCGCCGGCAAAACCGGTCGTGATGGAACAGGGTTTGCAGCCCACACAGGTTTTGGTTGTCCGCTTGGGGCAGACACGTTTTTCAATGGGACGGCCTTTTTCGATCATCAGGATATTCAGATTCGGGCGTTTTTCAATCAGTTCGTAAGCGCAGAAAATACCGGAAGGACCGGCCCCGATAATAATTACATCAAATTGAGACTTATTCATAACCTCTCTTCTTTCTTTCTTGCTGGTTGCTGTGAACGGTAACAGTCTAACATAAGTAAAAAGGAAAAGCAAGAAGGAGGCCTTTACATTCTTTTTGCGACCTGTTAAAATAAAGTAAATGAATCTAAGCGGCATTGGCGTTAGCATCCCCCCCTTGGGCGGCGGCTAGCGCTTTTGGTGCGTTGGGAAGGAACGAAAATGTATATTATAGCAGGACTTGGAAATCCAACAAAGGAATATGATAAAACAAGACATAATGTAGGGTTTGCGGTAGTGGATGAACTGGCGAGGCAATATGATATTGATATCAGTGAACGGAAGCATCGTGCGTTTTGCGGCAAAGGTGTGATGGAAGGCCAGAAAGTGCTTTTGGTGAAACCGCAGACATTTATGAATCTCAGTGGGGAAAGCCTGCGGGCCGTATTGGATTATTATAAAGAAATGCCGCAGAAGCTGATTGTTATTTATGATGATATCAGCCTGGCGCCAGGACAGTTAAGAATCCGGTTGAAGGGAAGCGCCGGCGGGCATAATGGAATTAAGAATATTATTGCGCACCTGGGAACGCAGGAATTCCCTCGGATTAAGGTGGGGGTGGGGGAAAAACCGCCGCGGATAGACTTGAAGGATTATGTGCTTGGCCGGTTCTCCAAAGGGGAGCAGGAGTTGATGGAGGAGGCGTTTCAGGAAGCGGCAAAGGCGGCTGTGATGATGATTTGTGACGGGGCGGATCGTGCCATGAATCATTTTAACACAAAAAAGAAAACAGAGGAGTGAGGCAGACGGAGTATGAGCAGGGTATTTGCCAATCCATTGACAGAGTTGATTGAATATGAAGAGTTAAACCGGCAATTGGAGCAGGGGCAAGGGCCGGTGCAGGTGAGCGGCTGTATGGATTCCCAGAAGGTACACCTGATCCAGGAAACGGTTCCGGATGCAGCGTGGAAGCTGATCGTAACTTATGATGATTCGCGTGCGCGGGAAATCTATGAGGATTTTGGCTGTTTCCGGCAGGATGTATGGCTGTATCCGGCGAAAGACCTGCTGTTTTACAGTGCGGATATTCATGGAAACCTGATGGCACGCCAGCGGCTGCAGGTGCTGCGCCACCGGATGGAGGATGCCTCCGGAGTGGTAGTGACGACGATAGACGGACTGATGGACCATCTGCTTTTGCCCAAGCAGCTTGCGGACCAGGTGATTGTGGTAAAGGCCGGGCAGGAGCTGGAACTGGACGAATGGAAGGAACGTCTTGCCCAGATGGGTTATGAACGTACCGGACAGGTGGATGGAATGGGGCAGTTTTCGATTCGCGGCGGGATTCTGGATATTTTCCCGCTCACGGAGGAGCAGCCGATCCGCATTGAATTGTGGGATACGGAGGTGGATTCCATCCGTTTCTTTGATTTGGAGAGCCAACGTTCGATTGAACAGCTGGAAGAGATTGCGATTTATCCGGCATCAGAGATTGTGCTTACCAGAGAGCAGAGAAAAGAAGGGGCCCAAAAGATTGAAAAAGAAGCCGGGATATCGGTGGAAAAGCTGCGAAAACAGATGCGGACAGAGGAAGCACACCGGCTTTTAGGGATTACGCAGGAACTGGTGGAAGGGATCAGAGAAGGCTGGAAGGTGAACGGACTGGATTCCTGCCTGTCTTATTTTTGCGAGGAAACGGTGTCCTTTTTGGACTATTTTAAAGAAGACAGTATGATCATTTTGGATGAGCCGGCTCGTTTGCGGGAAAAGGGCGAGGCGGTGGAAATGGAATTCCGGGAGAGTATGTCGCACCGGCTGGAAAAGGGATATCTGCTTCCGGGACAGACAGACCTTCTGTATACGGCCAAAGAACTGCTGGCGCGGGCGCAGCGGAGCAATACGATGTATCTGACCGGCTTGGAACAGAAACTGCCAGGGATGACTGTGAATGGCCAGTATCAAATCCGTGTAAGGAACGTGAGCTCTTATCAGAACAACTTTGAACTTCTGATCAAAGATCTGCAGCGTTGGAAACGGGAAAAATACCGGGTGATTCTGCTTTCCGGTTCGCGGACGCGGGCCAGCCGCCTGGCAGGCGATCTGCGGGAATATGAATTAAGTGCGTTTTGCCCGGATCATGAAGACCGGCAGGTGCAGCCGGGAGAGATTCAGGTTGTCTATGGAAATTTGCATCGGGGTTTTGAATATTCTCAGATCAGGTTTGTGGTCATTACGGAAGGGGACATGTTCGGCACCGAAAAGAAAAGGAGGAAGCGGAAAAAGACTTCCTATGAGGGGCAGAAGATTCAAAGCTTTTCTGAATTGTCCGTGGGGGATTATGTTGTCCATGAAGAGCATGGACTGGGAATTTACCGTGGAATCGAAAAGATTGAGCGGGACAAGGTAATCAAGGACTATTTGAAGGTTGAATATGCAGATGGGGGGAATCTTTATCTTCCGGCGACCCGGCTGGATGGCATTCAAAAATATGCGGACGCTGATGCCAAGGCTCCAAAGCTTAACAAGCTGGGCGGAGAGCAATGGAAGCGGACTCGCAGCCGGGTAAAAAACGCGGTCAGGGAGATCGCGAAGGATCTGGTGGAACTTTATGCTGCCCGCCAGGGGACCACCGGTTTTCAGTATGGCCCGGATACGGTGTGGCAGCGGGAGTTTGAAGAATTGTTTCCTTATGAGGAGACCGAGGATCAGGCAGAAGCCATTGAGGCGGCCAAGCGGGACATGGAAAGCAAAAAAATCATGGACCGGCTGGTCTGCGGGGATGTGGGATACGGAAAAACGGAGGTGGCCCTGCGGGCGGCTTTTAAGGCCGTGCAGGAGAGCAAGCAGGTAGTTTATCTGGTGCCAACCACTATTTTGGCGCAGCAGCACTATAATACGTTTTTGCAGAGAATGAAGGATTTCCCGGTGCGGGTGGATCTGATGTCCCGGTTCCGCACCCCGGCCCAGGTGAAAAAGACTTTGACGGATTTGCAGAAAGGACTGGTGGATATTGTGATCGGTACCCACCGGGTTTTGTCTAAGGATGTGAAATTTAAGGATCTTGGATTGCTGATTATTGACGAGGAACAGCGTTTCGGGGTGACGCATAAGGAGAAGATCAAGAAACTGAAAGAAAATGTGGATGTATTGACTCTGACGGCTACCCCGATTCCACGGACACTGCACATGAGCCTGGTGGGAATCCGGGATATGAGCGTACTGGAAGAACCGCCGGTGGACCGTCTGCCGATCCAGACTTATGTGATGGAATATAATGACGAGATGGTGAGGGAGGCGATCAACCGGGAATTGGCACGAAACGGGCAGGTATATTATGTGTTTAACCGGGTCAAGGGGATTGATGAGATCGCGGCCCATATTCAGGAACTGGCAGGGGATGCCGTGGTAGTGTATGCCCATGGGCAGATGCAGGAGCGGCAGCTGGAAAAGATCATGTTTGATTTTGTAAACGGAGAGATCGATGTGCTGGTGTCCACCACAATCATTGAGACAGGTCTGGACATTCCCAATGCCAATACGATGATCATTCATGACGCGGACAGGATGGGCCTTTCCCAGCTTTATCAGCTTCGGGGACGTGTGGGCCGGTCGAACCGGACATCTTACGCATTTCTTATGTATAAGAGGGATAAGCTTCTGAAGGAAGAGGCAGAGAAGCGCTTGCAGGCGATCCGTGAGTTTACGGAATTAGGGTCAGGAATCAAGATTGCCATGCGGGACCTGGAGATCCGCGGCGCCGGAAATGTGCTGGGGGCGGAGCAGCATGGACACATGGAAGCAGTGGGATATGATCTGTACTGCAAGCTTTTAAACCAGGCGGTTCAGGCCCTGCGTGGAAAACGAACAGAGGAAGAAGAATTCGAGACGGTGGTGGACTGTGACATTGACGCTTATATTCCTTCTTCTTATATTAAAAATGAATATCAGAAACTGGATATTTATAAGCGGATATCCGGAATTGAGAATGAAGAAGAGCATATGGATATGCAGGATGAACTGATAGACCGGTTCGGAGATATTCCGAAGTCTGTGGAAAACCTGCTGGTAGTGGCGGAACTGAAGGCATTGGCCCATCGGGCATATGTGACAGAAGTAAAGGTCAACCGGCAGGAAGTGAGGCTGACCATGTATCCCGATGCCAGGCTGGACACAACCGGGATTCCCCAGATGGTGCAGGACTATGGGGGGGAATTGAAATTCCAGATGGGGGAAGCACCGTATTTTCATTATATAGACAGAAGAAATGCGCATAAAGACTGTAATGCGATGCTGGAACGGGCGGGAGAACTGATCGGAAAGATGGTAGGAATGATCGACCATGCAGGCCGTGAAAGCAAGGAGTAAAAGGAAGGGGTAAAAGCCAGGGGATGGAAAGATAAGCCGATTGCCTTAAGAGAGGGGCGTCGCAAAACTATCAGGAAGGATAGCTAAGCGGCGCCCTTGTGTTTTCAGGCATATTGGTCAACATTGCCGCCCAGTCCCTGAATGTGGGCCGGGATCTCTGGTGACATAGCATTTTTGCCTGCTTCTTCTTGGGTTTTTTGCTTCTCTTTTTGTTTTTCTTTTTGCTTTAGCTGTGCAATCTGCTGCTTTACTGCCTGGATTTCCTGTTCCAGCTTTCTTTCTTTGTCTTTATCTTTATTCCGGACAGCCTGCTTCTTTTCGTTAGTCAGACGATTGAGTTTCTGCTCCAGGGCAGACAGCTGCGGATTTTTACCGGACCCTTGCGGGCCTCCCATGGTATTGGCAGCAGGAATGCTGGGACTGATTCCATTGATATCCATACTTTTACGCGTCTCCTTTCTGATTGTTTTTTGAAACAACTGCTTCTTAAATACCAGTGTAATGGGTTTATAGTCTCGTTTCAAGCCTTCTGATGTGAATGACGGTTTATTTGTTATGAATATGTAGCTCTTATTCAAAGACGAAAAACAGATGAAGCCGGAAGGTTTTTCCGTCCGCCTCAATTTTGACCGTGCCGCCATATTGGTCCATTACGTTCCGGATATTGGAAAGGCCGATTCCGTCCCGAGGAGATCCAGTCATATCCGGAGAGCAGTCATTTTCCATGGTAAGAAGATAAAAGTTGCCCTGCTGTTTTCCGGACAGGAAGAGGTTCCGGCTTTGTGAGGGAAGGGCGTTGAGCGCTTTGATGGCATTGTCCGCGGCGTTGGCCAGCAGAATGCACCAGTCAATGTCGGATACTTTTGAATCTTCCGGAATTTTTATTTCACAATGGACAGAGATATCCAGCTGGCTGGCTAGGGAAAATTTGGCATTCAGCAGTGCGTCTACAGCGGCATTTCCGGTCTGGACCGGAACGGAGAGACAGCTGGAAACCTGCTCCAGATGAGACAGATATTCACAGGCCTGGGCAGTCTGATGCGCGTTTAGCAGTTCTGCCAGAACAGTCAGATGATTTTTGATGTCGTGGCGGAATGCCTGGGTCTGTTCATAGCGAAGGCGGGTTTCCTGCATATAGGTTTCCTGAGCCTGGGCCTGCTGCTTAAGCATCCGGATGGTCTGTTCATGACGAAGGGCCTTCTGAACCTTTTGGCAGGTGATAAGCGTAAGGAACAGGCAGGCACAGGTGAAAAGCTGGAGAATCAGGATTTCCACGTGATTCACAACCGGCGACAGGATCCCTTGTTCGCTGTCCCAGACAATGGTGTTTCCATAGATGGAATCCTGGATGGCCCTCTCAACCAGGGCAATATAAAAGACGGGAATGGTCAGGGAGAGGAAAGTCAGCCGGCTTGTCCTGGTGATGTCCTGGCAAAAATATTTCCGGATCAGGAAAAGGATAGCAGCAAAAAGCAGTTCTTTGAGGCATGCATGTGCGCTGTCCAGGAATCTGCCGGAGGCAGGGGGGATGATGCCCCAAAACCAGAAAAACAGTAAGTAGGAAATGCCATGACACAATCTGCCGACAGAAATAATTAAAGTGGACGCAGTCAGGGACTGAAGCCAGTCGAAATTTTTGAAAAACAGGCTGCACAGAAAAAGCAGCAGAATTTCCGGCAGCAGGCAGAGAATGCCGGTAAGGCTAAGGGATATTTCCGTGAGAAACAAGAGTGCGGAAAACAAAATATAAGCGAGGCACAGCAGTATGAACCGCAGCTGCCGGCAGGAATACTCCCTGGCTGGCAGCAGATTCCCACAGTATAGGCAGAAAAAGTAAAAAGCAGTTGCAGGAGCGATGAGAAAGAAAAAGCAGTTGGGGATAAAAAACCACCAATCGAAGAAGGACATGATTAATCGCTCCTTTCCATATACCGCAGCATGGCGTCGAGAAGCGCCTGGTGATGAGGGCGGGAGGCGGGAATCCGGCTTCCGTTTTTCAGAAGGATTTGCCCGCCGGAATATTCTTGAAGAAATGTCAGATTGACAATATAGCTGCGGTGACATTTGATGAAACGCTCATCCAGCTGCCTCTCCACTTCTTTCAGCCGCCCATAATAGTCGATCGTCCCGTCCGCAGTATGCAGATAGATCTTCCGGTTGATGACTTCGCAATAGTAAATATCACAGAGCCGGACCGTGCGGCACCAGTTTGCGGTATGGATGAACAGGTTTGCTTCTCCCTGAGAGTTCCGGCGCTTTAAGAAACGTTTTAAAGAGTTCTCCAGGCGGATTTCGTCAACTGGCTTGCAGAGATAGTCAAAGGCTTCCACTTCAAATGCATCCAGCATATAGTCTTTCAGCACGGTTACAAATATGATGGCGCCGGAAAAGTTTTGCTGTCTGAGCTGCTTTGCCAGGGAAATGCCGCCTGTTCCAGGCATTCGGATGTCTAAAAAAAGCAGATCCATATCGAGAGAAGAGGCCAGCAGGCCGGCAGCGCCGGTGTGGCAGGCGATCGTGTGAGGTTCATGCAAAGAATCCAGTTTTTTAGAGATCATGTCAGACAGAAAGCGGCACATCTTTTTATCGTCGTCGCAGATGGTAATTTTTATCATAAGGATCGCTCCGTGAAAACAAGGGAATAAAAAGTTTTTCTATTTATAATCATATCAGTAAATGGCTGTTTTGCAACGGGAATGTTGTGGAAACCGAAGAAATTGTTGTGGATGATAATGTTGGCAAAGGACAGGAGTTTCTGGTTGCGGAAGAATTGCAGAGTATAGTATAATACGTAAAATATGGAGGATAAGGCGGGTATGCAATGCTGTGAGGTATGCACAGCGCGGAGGAAAAGATGGATAGAAAAATGGCGGTTCGAGGAGCGCTGATGACATTGGCGGGAGGAATGCTGTGGGGGTTTTCCGGAACGTGCGGTCAGTTTTTGATGCAGACCAAAGGATTACTTTCTGACTGGCTGGTGCCGGTCCGGCTGCTGACAGCCGGCGGCCTGCTGCTGGCGATCTGCTGGCTGAAAGAAAAGCGGAGAATTTTTGACATTTGGAAACGGGACTGGCTGGGGATTCTTATTTTTGGCGTTTTTGGGATGAGCATGTGCCAGTATACCTATTTTACGGCGATCAGCGCTTCCAATGCGGGAACGGCAACCGTACTGCAATATATCGGGCCGGTTCTGATCCTGGTGTATTTGTCCCTTCGGCATAAGCAGCTGCCGCAGCCGACGGAACTGCTGGCAATCTTTCTGGCAGTGATGGGGACTTTTTTTCTGGCGACTCACGGGAATCCCGGCGCCATGGCGCTTTCCCCCAAAGCATTGTTCTGGGGACTTTTGTCGGCAGTGGCTTTGGCGGTGTATACGGTGCAGCCGGGTATTCTCCTGGAAGAATATGGTTCTTCCGTGGTAACGGCATGGGGAATGCTGGTGGGCGGTGTGATGCTTTGCGTGATTTTTCATCCCTGGGAGATTCCGGTGCAGATGGACGGACAGGTGCTGGCAGGGATGGCAGCTGTGGTAATATTGGGTACGGTGGTGGCATTTTCCTGTTATATGGAGGGAGTCCGCTGCGTAGGGCCGAAGAAGGGAAGCCTCTATGCCTCGGTGGAGCCTGTTTCGGCTACCGTATTTTCCGTGATCTGGATGCGTGCGGCCTTCGGCGGAATGGATCTGGCCGGTTTTTTCTGTATTTTGTCTACGATTTTTTTGCTGGCGGCTGGAAAAGAGAAAAAGCGGTAGTTCAGAATCATTCTCAACATAAAAATTTCAGTGTATAAATTCCTCTGTTTTACAGATACTACATTTACAGCTAAAACAACAGGTAAATGTCAGAATGCAAAATGGAGGAATTTTTCTATGAAAGCTACGGGAATTGTGAGAAGAATAGACGACCTTGGACGTGTTGTAATACCGAAAGAAATACGAAGAACGCTGCGTTTAAGAGAGGGTACGCCCTTGGAAATCTTCACGGACCGGGAAGGTGAGATCATCCTTAAAAAGTATTCCCCGATGGTGGAACTGACCGCCTTTGCCACACAGTATGCGGAGGCTATGGCCCAATCCACGGGCCTGATGGTCTGTATCACGGACCGGGATCAGATCATAGCTGTATCCGGAGGGCCGAAGAAGGATTTGCTGCAGAAAAATATCAGCAAGCAGCTGGAGAATGCCATCAATGAGCGGGAGACCATTATTGCCTCTAAGGATGAAAAAGCATTTATCCCTGTCACGGAGGAGGAGATGGAAGGAATCACCTATGAGGCGGTGACGCCGATTATCTGCGAGGGAGATGCCATCGGGGCGGTGGCGCTGCTGAGCCGGGATGTGAAAATGAAATTTGGAGATATGGAACTGAAGCTGGTAATGACAGCGGCCGGGTTTCTGGGAAGGCAGATGGAAGGATAGCAGAACCGTATTTTTGAAAAATCGGGTTAAGAAAGATTATCTGGTAGGAAAAGGAAACCAGTTATTAAATGACAGGAGAGATGGATTGCAAAGAGCAGTGCATCTCTCTTTTTGGGGCATAGGTGTTTTCTCGTTCGGATACCGCTGGGAAAAGGAATCCGGCTTTTTGGCGCTTTATGGATATTTTTTGCGGACGAAACGAATCAGATTTTGTGTTGCGGAAGATAATTGACGATTCGCTTTCCAGATTAATTTGACCTGGACGCTGGACTGGCCCTTAACAGGAAGTTTAACAATATCATGATCTTCGGCAATGGTTTGATCAAATAAAAAGCTAGAGGCGGTATTTTTATGTATTAGCTGATGGATGGTTGCTATCTGGTTTGTATGGACGACTACGTTAGGGGTCAGATGAAGGGTTTTATAATATCGAAAGAGATAGTCCGTAAGAAACGTATCTTCGGTTAATAATACTAAGGGAACATGAGCGCAGTCTTCAAGCGTGACAAAAGAGCGTGCGGCAATCGGATTGCTGACGGAAGTATAAAAACAAATATCGAGTGCGAGCAGATCGCAATATTGGTAGGACGGGGGCAGGGAACCATCACAGGATATGATTGCCACATCCAGGGAACCATCTAAAATCTTAGACTTGTTCGTCAGTGTTCCATGCTCGCTCACTTCCAGCTGTGTCTTAGGGAAACTTAAATGGTAGGAATGAAGGAGCTCAGGAAAAATCAAACTCGCAAGCATAGGAGAAATTCCCAATTTTATGTGCTGGCTTTTTTGAGTTACGGTATTCATGCGGGAAATGAGATGGTTTGCTTGTTCCAGCAATTTGTCGGTTTCTTCCAGGAGAATTTTACCTTCTTTTGTAAGGCTAAGTCCCTTGCTTCGGCGTTGGAATAAAGAAATTCCGAATTCTTCCTCCAGTTCTTTTATGACATGGGATAAACTGGGCTGTGAAATATGAAGTTCATGGGCGGCATGTGTAATATTGTTGTACTTACAAATTGCCTGGAAATATTTTAATTGTGTTAATTTCAATGGAAATGTCCCTTCCTTATTAGGATAAAAAGCAATAATAATTTATTATAAGTTAATTTTGTGCCATATTCAAGCGGAAAACGGTTTAGGAAGCCTCCTGAACAACGGCGTAATATAAATATAATGATATAGAAAAAACCTATATCATTATAAGGTTTTGATATTTTACATGCTGCGAGGTTAGAAATATAATGAATATAGAAATAGGAGTATGATCTTTGAACTGTCTGGTTCTATCGGAAACGCATAATGAATTAGCGAATGGCTGTATTTACGGGTTTGATTGCAAATGCAGCTGATTATAAAGGAAGAATCCGGCTTTGTTAAAAACGAATTATAGAAGAAAGGGAGAAAAGTAATGAGTAGTTTTCAGACCGCATTGACAGCAGTGCTGCCAATGTTTATCATGTTAACTCTGGGATGGTATCTGCGGAAGATCAAAATGGCAGATGAACATATGCTGAATAAATTGAATACCGTTTGTTTCCGTGCGTTTTTAGCGGTTAATGTCTATTACAATATTTATAAGGTTGATATCAAAGAGGTATTCAATGCAAAGCTTCTGATTTATGCAATCATTACCCAGGTTGCCATTATGCTGTTTTCTTTATTGGTGGCGATGTCTACAGAGAAGGCGAAGAAGAGGAGAGGAGCCCTGGCCCATGGGATTTTTCATACCAATTTTGTTATTTTCGGAACATTGATTGGCACGGCTTTGTGCGGAGAAGGTAATATTGGCGGAATTTCTCTGTTAATTGCTGTAATTGTACCGGTTCAAAATGTATTTTCCGTAATACTTTTGGAAATGTTCCGTGAAAACAGCAAGCTGAGTTTTAAGAAAACCTTTGGAGGCGTAATTAAGAATCCTTATGTAATCGCGGCGATTGCCGGCTTTGCCACGCAGCTGCTTCATATCCATTATCCGGATGTGATTGCCAATGTTTTCCGGGATCTGGGCCGTTGCGGTACGCCGGTTGCGTTGATTGTTATGGGAGGATTATTTAATTTTGGCGCAGTCAGGAATAACATAAAGCCGATTGTTGTGGGTTCCGTATCCAGATTGCTGATCGTCCCGGCAATTCTGATTACGATAACAATAGCCCTTGGTTTCCGCGGCGCGGAATTTATTGCTTTGATGTGTATTTTTATTGCGCCGTGTGCCACAACCTCCTTTAATCTGGCAAGCGCCATGGACTCAGATGCAGATTTAGCGGCGCAGTTGGTTGTGTTTACATCATTGTTTTCACTGGTCACCATCTTTTTATGGATTTTTGCACTAAGCCAATTAGGAATATTTTGAATAGAATCCCCTACAAAGGCTCCGATTCCCACGGTGAGAATCGGAGCCTTTTACCTGTGTGGAAAACAGGATTATTTCTGGCAAAAAGAAACTTCCCAGTTGATCTGAATCATTTTCTGGGCCATGGATATATCTTTGTTATGTAATGCCTCAATAATTTTCTGGTGATGTTCATAGCTGATTTGTGGGTTCCGGCTTTGTTTAAAAAAGCGATTTTCGTTTCTGCAGGCTTTTACAATCAGATTATCGCTGAATGTGATTAAGTAAGGATTGCCGCTGTATTGAGCAAGATAGTGATGAAAATCAAAATCAGCTTTTGTCATGTCCGAGGCAGAGTCATGATTGGCATGCTGAAGAAACGCCTCGTTGATGGAGGCTAACTGTGCCAGTTCTGCGGAGGACAGCTTGTTAATAATCAGTTCGATGGCAGTTGTCTGAAGGCGTATTAGAAGTTGATAAACATATACCATATCCTCCTGATCGATGGGGGCGACATAAGTTCCGCTGGAAGGTATGATGGTAACCAGTTTCTGCTCCATAAGCATTTGCAGCGCTTCACGGACAGGAGTGCGCGATACTGAAAAATATTGGGCAAGTTCCTTGTCATTCAATCGTTCATCCGGAAGCATGGTTCCGTCGATAATCCATTGCCGCAGTGTATTATAAACTCGTTCTTTTGCCGTTGTGCGAAGGAGGGTTTCTGTTTTCTTGGGAATCGGCATAAGGAACTCCTTTCTTGTGCAGTTTGTATGTTATATATTGCATACCGGTATAAATATTTTACAATTTTCATCAGTAAATTGCAAGTATTATTGAAAAAAATTAAAAAATGTCAACCAATATATTGCATATCAATCGGGAGCGTGGTATAGTTAAAACATCAAAAGAAAAGGAGGAATCGCCTTCATGACAAAAGTAGAAACAACTAAGGCGCCAGGCGCAATCGGGCCGTATTCGCAGGGATTTGCAATCGGGGAGTTGGTATATACTTCCGGGCAGATACCAGTAGATCCTCAGAGTGGAGAGGTACCAGAAGGAATTGCCTTACAGGCAGAGCAGAGTTGCAAAAATGTGGCAGCGATTTTGGAAGCAGCGGGCAGCAATATGGAAAAAGTGTTTAAAACCACATGTTTCCTGGCTGATATGGGTGATTTTGCTGCATTTAATGAAGTGTATGCCCGTTATTTTGTATCAAAACCAGCAAGAAGCTGTGTGGCAGTCAAAACTTTACCGAAAGGGGTTCTGTGTGAAATTGAGGCGACGGCTATTTTATGACCAATCCGATATATTGCATATTGATTAGGAGCGCGCAAAATGAAGAAGTATCTCATTGGCTATGTTCACGGGATTAAAAATGAACATAAATGTTTGGGGAAAGGACCGGAGTTCCTTTCAGAAGAGTCAACGAAAGGGGCTCACAGAATCCACAAAGCGTTGGAGATTTATAAGCCAACCCCATTAGTAAGATTGGATGGAATGGCAAAGAGTCTGGGTGTGAAAGCTATTTTTGTAAAAGATGAGTCTCAGCGTTTTGGCCTGAATGCATTTAAAGGGCTTGGAGGATTATATGCACTGATATGTATTGTATGCAAAAAGCTTGGGCTGGATATGAATACAATCAGCTTTTCGGATTTGCAAAAGCCGGAATGGAAAGAGAAGCTGAAGGGCATGGTTTTTGTGACGGCGACAGACGGCAATCATGGCAAAGGAGTGGCATGGGCTGCCGGACAGCTGGGTTGCGAGGCGCATGTATACATGCCGTCAGGTTCGTCTGAGTTGCGGGCTGAGGCAATTCGCAGGGTTGGACAGGCAGAGGTGCGTATTATGGAAACCGGCTATGATGACACGGTGCGTTATGCGGCTCAAATGGCAGAGAAAAACGGATGGTTTTTAGTGCAGGATACCAGTTGGGAAGGATATGAGGAGATTCCTAAATATATTATTCAAGGTTACACTACCATGGCAGAGGAAGCTGTTTCGCAGCTTAAGGAAGCCGGATTTGAAACCCCGACTCATGTGTTCCTTCAGGCAGGCGTAGGCGCTATGGCAGGCGGGGTCTTGGGATATCTGACCAACCGCTATGAAGGAATGCGCCCGATAGTCAGTATTGTGGAGCCGGAAAATATTGCCTGTATTTACCGTTCGGCGCAGGTGGATGACGGGGAACCCCATCCGGCAGAAAATACTGCGCCAACGATTATGGCTGGATTAAACTGCGGGGAACCTTGCACGGTGACATGGCCGATCTTAAGGGATTTTGCGGACTGGTATCTGTCATGTCCGGATTATGTTTCTGCCTACGGCATGAGACTTCTTGCTGCACCGGCTCCGGGAGATCGCCAGGTGATTTCAGGAGAAAGCGGGGCAGTAACAACAGGGCTTTTGAATGTGATTGCAGGGAAGGAAGGGTATGGGGGATTAAAGGATATGCTAGGCCTCAATGAAAATTCAGTGGTACTGCTTTTCAGCACAGAAGGAGACACAGATCCTGTCCATTATAAAAAGGTGGTATATGAGGGGAAGGATGCAATGCCGTTTTAAAATTCGATATCTAAAGGAGAGGTATAATATGTCTAAAGAAAAACAAACACTAAGTTTTGGATATGCAGCATTGACTGTACTGGTTTCTTTTGGAATCATTATGATTCCGGCAGTATTTTTGGGGGCGAGGACTCAGCCATTATTTTTAATATCATGGCTGATTACCATTCCGTTTTGTATGAAATTGGGATACACATATAAGGAATTACAGACAGGAATGTTTCAGTTTATGGCTAAATGCCTGACGCCTATGACGATTGTATTATGTGTGGGAAGCATGGTTGGCCTGTGGAACGCAAGTGGTACTGTAGCAATGGTTACCAAGTTATGTCTTTCTACCATTAATCCTAAATTTTTTATGGCAATGGCATTCTTTATCTGTCTCATATTTTCCTTGTTTACGGGGACATCTTTTGGAACCTGCGGCACTGCGGGAATAGCATTAATGGGAGTCGGATTAAGTATGGGAATAAGTCCTACCGTCGTGGCAGCGCCGATTATTACAGGCGCCTTTTTCGGAGATGCGTTCAGTCCGCTTTCCGACAGTACCAATGTAGCAGCAGGATCTGTCGGGGTAGATTTATTTAAGGCAATTAAGTATCAGGCATCGATTACAATCCCATCTATTTTGATTTGTGCGGTGATATACTTTATCTGGGGGAGCAGATATGATGCGGGAACTGCAGATATCAGTTCGATCCAGCAGGTAATCGCTGGTATTGAGAGCAGTTATAATCTGGGGATTATCACGCTGATTCCCCTTGTAGCAGTTTTGCTTATGTTGCTATTGAAAATTCCGTCTATTCCCTCTATCTTGACGGGAGCCGTTTCCGGTTTTGTGATCTCCTGGCTGTATCAGGAGCATTCATTTCAAGATACGGTTTCCTATATGTGGAGTGGATTTGTTCTTAATTCGGAAGATGCGTTTTTGACAAAGATTTTTAGCCGCGGAGGTATTACAAGTATGTCCGGAACGGCATTTATGTTCATCTTTGCTTTCGGATTATTTGGACTTCTCAGTACGGCAGGAATTATTGACAAGGTGGTGGAACCGTTGACAACACGGATGAACTCCAGGCTGTCGGGAACTATTTGTACAGTGCTTCTTGGCTTTATATCAAATGTTACGTCAGCATCCGGAAACTTTTCCTTTATTTTTACAGGAAGTTTGTTGAAACCTGTTTATGAAAAGAATAGTTTGAATAAGTGGGATTTGACGCGTGCCATGACGGTAGGATGTCTCCTTAGCGGCCTTCTGGTTCCATGGAATTCCAATCCTCTAACGGTCTGCGGATTTCTGGATGTGGAACCTATAGATATGATTCCATATATGTTTGCGCCATATATCACATTTGTTATTTTAATGATAGTCACTATAACCAATATTGATAAGAAATTTTCTAAAATTGCACGCGGCGAAGTAGCTGCAGAAAAGGAGTAAGAGATGAAAGAATATCGTGAGCAGGTTTGCCGGTATATTGATGCGCATCGTGAGGAAATCATTGAAAAATGGGAACATTTCGTCAATCTGGAAGGACGTTATGATGAAAAAGAGAACGTAGAAAATGCACAAGCATGGTTCCGTGGAGAATTGGAGGCAGCGGGATTCCGTACATGGACGGTCGAGTCCCGTCCGGATCGCTGCAGTGTCCTGCTGGGGATTCTGGGGGAGGATCGTCCGGGAAAGCCTATTGTATTTGGCGGGCATATGGATACTGTTCATCCGAAGGGAAGTTTTGGGAAAGAAAACCCATTTTACATTGAGGACGGAAAGGCCTATGGTCCCGGCGTTCTGGATATGAAGGGCGGAATTGTCATGGCTTTATACGTAAGCAAGGCACTGGAATCTCTGGGTTACAATGCACATCCGATCAAGTTTGTTTTGGCAGGAGAAGAAGAGGGGGATCATGTGGGGACAGATGTGGATTTGCTGTTCACAGAGGAGTGCAAAGGGGCGTTATGTGCGTTTAATATGGAGACCGGCCATATCACTAATAGTTTGTGCGTAGGCCGTAAAACCCAGTATACATTTTTTGTTACGGTTCATGGGAAAGGCGGTCATGCGGGTAATGAATTTACGAAAGGCCACAATGCTCTGAGTGAAGCCGTTTTGAAGATTAATGAGATGATGAAAGTGACGGATCTTGACAAGGGGACAACGGTTACTCCAAGCGTTTTGCATTGTGGAAAGAATACGACTTCGATTCCGGATCTTTGCGAATTTGCAGTGGATGTCAGAATTATGAACGAGCAGGAGGGAAAACGCGTCCGGGATACGTTTGACCAGATTGTGAAACATGCTTATGTGCCGGGAACAGAAACAGAGTATCGCCTGGAGTTTGCAAAACTGCATGCTTTTGAGCCAAATGAAAAAATTATGAAATTATATAATTTTGTGAACCAGGTAGCGGAGGAGAATGGATTTGAAAAGTTCGGAAAGATTATCCTGGGCGGCGCTTCTGATACAGGAGCCATTGCGAGGGCAGATATTCCGGCATTATGTTCCTGTGGCGTAGTCGGTGAATTTAACCATAACCGCAGAGAATATGCATTGGTGGAATCTATGTTTACACGTGCAAAGATTTATACTCTGGCAATCCTTTCCATGGAATAATCGCATAGTATAGGGAGGAATGTTCCAGGCATTGCTATGCTGAGTGCAGGAATACTGTTCGCCCAAGATTCAGGAAACAAGCTTTTCCTTATGTGCCGCATGCACATACCGATTTTTCCCGTTTCGTATGGTAAAAGCATTAACGGAATTGTGCTTCCGCCGCATAAAATTGGACGTAGAATGTATATTTCAACGAGTGGGTAGACAACGATAAATTTACAATTTTACCTGCTTTTTATTTGTTTTTGAGGACAACGATACTGGTTTATGCTACAATAAATAAGACAGAGTGTTTTGAGGGTTATAGGAGAAGAATGTATACATGAAAAGTATCATTTATGCAATGAAGGATTTGTTTGGGAATTTTTTTAATTGGCGCGGCAGGCTTTCCAAAGAAGGATACATATGGACATGGGCAGGGATTTTGGCAGTCGAAGCGGGTTTGCTTTTCCTTAGAAAAATAATGCTCTTTTTGGCCTTCTTTTCAAACTATTCCTATGATGAACCTATATCAAAAATTATGGCATATGCAATTACCATGTGGAATGCTGTGATCTTTTTTCCTGTCATGTTTGCGACGATGCGAAGATATCATGATTCAGGAAAGGCGGGGTGGAAAGTAATCCTTTTTAATGGGGTGAGTTTGATTTTCATTGTATTTGGACTTTTCATTGGCGGCTTCTTGGCAATAGGATTTATATTTGCAGGAGGTTATATGGTTACAGCGGGTACGGATGTTGCTATGTCAGGCCTTCTCGGTTTGGCGGTCCTTAGTGCCTGTTTGCTTCTGGCAGGAGTTGGCTTGGCCATTTTGAATATAAAATATATTTTGCAGCAATCTGATCCGATGGAAAATGTTTATGGGCAGCCAACACCATTTAATACTGATTAGTTCTTGAGGCATCCCGGCTTTCCGACCAGGATCAGGCGGCTTTGATAATTGGTTATCTGCGCAGCTACAGCGGGCAGGGATTTCTGTCGGCAGAAGTGGCAGAGCAGGCTGAGAGATCTGGCTCGTCCATCAGCCGGATTCCGCTTTTCCGGGGAGATTCCCCTACCAGGCGCAATGGGTGTGCGTTTTGGAAGAAAGATAATTTTGGCTATTATGTGGACGGGTTTGCAGGGATGTTGAAAGGTAAATTCGAAAAAAACGATGTTTCTTATGGCTGTCCTTAAAAAATGGGCAGCTGTTTCATATGAGTTCTGCCCCTGTAGTATTTGGATGATTTTTATAAGTATGAAAGAAAAAATCATGAATGGCAAGAAATTTGTACATTGTTTTGCTCCTTTCCCGCAAAAAAGAGTCTTGTCACGATACTGTATATCATATTATAACCAAGGTTCAAAAGCCTTCTCTTATCTATAAATAGCATTTTCTTTTCTCCCAAATCGGAGGGATTCCAGCCAGTGCTGGAGCAGATGGAACTTCCCTTCTGAAAAAATCCGGCAGATGACAGCTCGTTGCACGCTTCGTTGCTATCCCGTTGCCGGGGAAAATCCCGTAACTGCGTTTTTTTCCCTTTAACAACCAAAGCAACAGAAAAAGTATAATATAACCCAACCGCCAGACAAGGATTAGTTCCAAGGTTTTCCCGCGCCCGTTGCCGGACTTCGCTGTCGATCTTCCCCTGTCTGGCGTAGTTTCAACAGATGGATGGCAGAGGATACAGTTCCATTCACTCTATCCGTGGCGTTCTCAGACAGGCGTTTCAGATAGCTGGCAGATGATGACCTGATTCGCAAAAATCCATTTGGATTTGAACTGGCATCAGTGATTGTCAATGATTCTGTTACCAGAGAAGCGATTACCCGGAAACAGGAAAGGGATTTGCTCAAGTTTATCAGGGAAAACAATTATTTTAACAGATACTATGACGCAATCTATACCCTTTTCCATACGGGACTTCGTATTTCAGAGTTTTGCGGGTTGATAATACCTGATATTGAGTTTGGGGAAATGCGTATCAAGATAGACCATCAATTATAGCGCACATCACAAATGGAATATGTAATTCAGGAGCCGAAAACGGAAAGCGGTGCCCGCTATGTTTCTATAACAGAAGAAGTGGCAGCGTGCTTTCGGAGGATCATTACTAATCGAGAAACACTGAAAGTTGAGTCTATGGTAGATGGATATATATATAAAATTAAATAAAAAAGAAAAAATGAATGATTATACAATGCAACAGTATTATCGGGGGGTAGTAAGCCTCGAAATGAGGGTATATATAGAGGAAGAGTTGAGAAGCGAGGAAGCGTTTGACGCTGCTGGAAGAGGATATTACACCGGTACATTTGGTTATGAATATGAAGGCATCACTCCTAAAGGGCAGTCTGCCCTTAATGAATGGGAGAGAGATAAGGGGGAGCATTGACAGGGGGGGATGGATCATCTGATATTCATTTACATTTAAGTCTTTTAGGTGGAGTGACAATCAACAATAGCCTGTCAGGCATTTCAGACAGTTTATTTGTACATGGTAAATAACTCGTCAACTTCCAATTATTTTTCTTTTTGAGATAATGTTTGTAAAGTGTAAAAAGTTTGCAACCAATTTTTTATCACAAATACAAAGAGGTACGGAAGAACGAAAGGAGCTCCGAAGGTTGAGATAAAGGACAAGCTAAATCTGACGATTGAAGAGGCGGCGGCATATAGTGGCATCAACGAAAGGATATTGCGTAACAGACTGGCAGAGGGGAATTATGATTTTATCCTCAAAAATGGTACAAAGACGCTGATTAAACGAAGGTTATTTGAGAGATATTTGGAAAGCGTTGACGCAATATAGATTTGCATAACTTGTCATATCTTTTCATATCATTGAAATTTGGCGTTGCTTGTGGTATGATTTTACTGCTTGCAACGCTCTTTTCATAAGAAAGGAGCTATTATGATACGGAGAAAAGACACTAAAGGCCGTGTATTAAACGACGGAGAAACACAGAGGGCAGACGGGAGGTACACTTACCAATACACAGATATATTCGGAAAGCGAAAATCCATTTACAGTTGGAAATTGTTGCCATCAGACCGGATGCCAAGTGGAAAGCGGGCGGATTTAAGCCTTAGAGAAAAGGAAAAGCAGATATTTGCGGATTTGAACAGCGGAATAGTGCCATGCGGCGGAAATGTGACGGTGTTGCAGCTTGTCGAAAAGTACATATCACAAAAAACAGGAGTGCGGCATAATACGCAGGCGAATTACAATTTTGTTATCAACATCATTAAAAAGGAAGACTTTGGAGAAAAACGTATTGACAAGGTTGAACTGTCAGATGCCAAAGCGTGGCTAATTAAATTGCAGAAAGACGGCAGGGGGTACAGTTCCATACATTCTATCCGCGGAGTTGTTCGTCCGGCGTTTCAAATGGCAGTTGATGATGATTTGCTTGTGAAAAATCCGTTTGAGTTCCAGCTTGCTACGGTTGTAGTCAATGACAGCGTGACAAGAGAGGCAATTACAAGAAAGCAGGAGCGGCAGTTTTTGGAGTTTGTGAAGAATGACAAGCATTTCTGCAAATACTATGAAGGTATTTTTATTCTTTTCAAGACCGGAATGAGGATTTCGGAATTTGCCGGCTTGACCATTCCTGATTTGGATATGAAAAATCGAAAAATAATCATAGACCACCAATTACAGCGCACAAGGGATATGCAGTATGTGATTGAGGACACGAAAACCTCATGCGGCATAAGGGAAATTCCGATGGCAGATGAAGTATATGATTGCTTCAAATCCATTATTCAAAATCGGCAGAAACCAAAGGTCGAACCGATCATTGGTGGGAAAACTGGTTTTTTATACCTTGACAAGAACGGTATGCCGATGGTCGCCTTGCATTGGGAGAAATATTTCCAGCATATCGGGGAAAAGTACAATAAAATTTATCGGGTTCAAATGCCAAAAGTTACCCCTCATGTCTGCCGCCACACGTTCTGTAGCAACATGGCAAAGTCTGGAATGAACCCCAAGACGTTGCAATACATCATGGGGCATAGCGATATAGGAGTAACTCTGAATACATATACCCATGTGAAGTATGAGGATGCTAAAAAGGAAATGTCTGAAATATGTGAGTTAAAATCAAAAAGGAAATCTGCTATATAGAGAATATCCGCATAAATACAGCATTTGCCCTTGAGTTACAAATTTATAATTTAACTCAGTTTATAACTCAAATTCACACAAAACTATGATAATTTATGATAAAATATGCGGAAAATAAAGAAACAGAAAGGAACAGAAAATGTTTAGAAACGCTTAAAACAAAGCATTTTCAAGGGTTTTGATAATATGATAAAAATACTATTCGTATGTCACGGCAATATCTTGAAATATTCCTGAAAAGCCTGCAAAATCAATGATTTCACGGCGGGGAAAGGCGCTTACTACACCACTATTACACCATTTTTGAAAGAGCCTTGAAATGACAAGCAAAAATTAAAATAAGAGTTTGCAGGATATAGTATTTTATAACATATTTTGTTATGATATGAATTGGGTAGACATTGTCTGCCCAATTCGACTTGGAGGTGCATTTATGATAGAGAGCCAGAATATTGAATGGAAAGAATCATGGCGGGACGAATATTTGAAATGGATATGCGGCTTTGCTAATGCACAGGGTGGAAAAATTTATATTGGTACAAATGATGATGGTACGGTTATTGGTGTCCAAAATAGCAAGAAACTTATGGAAGATATTCCAAACAAGGTGAGAGATGTCTTGGGAATTATTGTAGATGTGAATTTGCTGGCACAAGATGGTAAAGAATATATTGAAATATGTGTAAGTCCAAACACTTATCCTGTGAATTACAGAGGTGAGTATCATTATCGAAGCGGAAGTACAAAACAATTGCTTAAAGGGCAGGCATTAAATCAGTTTCTTCTTAAAAAGACCGGCATTACATGGGATAGTGTGCCTATACAGGATGTTGCGATCCGGGATTTACGGAATGACAGCTTTGATATTTTCCGTGAGCAGGCAGTTCTTAGTAAAAGGATGGACAAAAAGGATATTGATTCTTCTAATGAGCAGTTGCTGGACAGCTTAAATCTGCTCGATCATGGTATGCTCAAACGGGCAGCGGTTTTACTATTTCATCATAATCCGGAGAAATGGATACCGGGTTCATATGTTAAAATTGGCTATTTTGAAACAGATTCAGAACTGCGGTATCAGGATGAAATTCATGGATCACTGATTTCGCAGGCAGATAAAGTGGTAGATTTGATTTTTACCAAATACCTGAAAGCAGAAATTTCTTATCGAGGAGTTACGAGGGTAGAAACTTATCCTTTTCCAAAGGAGGCAATCAGAGAAGCCGTTTTTAATGCCATTGCGCACAAATTCTATGGGACATTGATACCAATTCAAATCAGGGTTTATGCGGATAAAATTATAATTGCTAACGATTGTGTGTTTCCCGATGATTGGACGGTCGATGATTTGATGGGAAGTCACCGCTCCAGACCGTATAATCCGCTGATTGCAAATACTTTCTTCCGGGCAGGGTTTATCGAAGCATGGGGGCGAGGAATTGAGAAAATTAAGGACAGTTGTGCGCAGGCCGGGAATCCTATGCCAGAGTATATGGTGAAAAAAGAGGATATTATGGTGACGTTTAAAAGTTTGATGACTGACAC
>CAMSTY010000033.1 GCA_947063875.1 uncultured bacterium | reverse complement strand
CCCGTTTCTTCTTATGTTTTTTCTTGCCCTGCCAGTCCTCCACCCATATCTGTGAAGTCCATGTGCCTTTTTCTGTATCTTTGGATACTGCCATTCTATAATTACTCCCTTCTTTATCCGATATTTCTTTTGCCGAAGTAAAATCTTTCACTCCAGTATGTATGTGGCACTTTTGCCTGCACCGTCATATATCCGGCAGCCGCCAATTCCTCGTTGAGCTGACGGATAATGCGATACCCTTTCTGCTTTGACACACCCAACTCCTGAGCGACATCATCAACAGTCATCATATAGTTTGTCTTTTCCATACCAATTCTCCTTTCGCATTATATTTTCTCTAATTACGCATTTCGTGTTTAGATTAATCTTATATTATTACTCATTGCGTATTTTGTCAATACTATTTTAAAATTATTTTTCGATATTTACGAATTGCATAATATGTCGTGCAATGTTATAATGTAACTAGGTTTTATATGTTTATGTTGTTAATAGTATAAATTGGAAGGAAAGATATTTTATGAATGAATTTAATGATAGTGAATATGCAGTCTTAATAGGAAATTTGTTGCATGATACCCAATATATAGAAATATCTAATATGGGTAAATTGGCTGGCCTAAGGAAACATGCAGAAGTGATGGTTAGAAAAATTTTGGATATTGGTAATAGTAAATCTCTAATGTTAGGTCAAGTAAAAAAGAAATCAAGTAATGCTGCTGTAAATAGCGGAATGAACAATTTAGGTAATGAATTAAGTGATAGATTGATTGAAATAATAGGTAAAATAAATCCTCTCGGAAGAGATAGTACTCATACTCAACATACCGAGGAATTTTCTAACGAAGAAGTTGAAAGCGTCGAGGATGCCATTTTAGATTTGTATGCACTTATTTTTATTAAATATTTTTTGGATATACAAGTAAGTATATATTCGCCACCTCAAGTATTAAAAATGTTCTCGCTCTTACCGCCTATTATTAGATATAAAACATGGAAATATTTATTTGAAAAAGATAAAAAAAATATACAAGTAGCAGATAAACTATGTTTATCCATAATTAAACTTTTTAACAAGGAAATTGCATATAAATGGTTAGATGATAACAGCGAAACGATAAAAGCAATACTATACCCAACTAAATACGAAATAGAAAAATATGATAGAATTAATAGTATTGAGATATCGCCGGGAATATATCAAGCATTTGTAAGTCTAAATTTTGATGAATACAATAACATGTACGATTTGCTGTATGCTAAGATTAGCGATCCAAGGACATCAATTAATGAATCTGGAAAAATGTATAAAAGTTTTGAAGAAGCTATTGAGCATTATAATAATTATAAAAGAGACATGATACGAGATAATTCAAAAGAAATGATGACATTCTATTCTTTAATGGATTTCGTCTATTTGGGAAGAAAAGCTAAAAGCGAAATAAATAATATTTAGCAGAAAGGAACATGATTATATGGGTTATGGTCAAAATTTAAAAGATATTTTAGACAGCAAGGGCATGACAGTGAAAGAACTTGCCCTAAAAGCAAAGATTGCACCAACAACGCTTTATTCCATTATTCAGAGGGATACCGCTATCCGTTTTGACACCGCGCTTAGAATTTCTAATATATTGGATATTCCTATCAGTTCTATCTGCAAGGATAATCCATATGACTACATTGAGACCTTACCAGCACTTCCATCTGACAGTGAAAAGCGGAACATTGACAGTCATAAAAATAGCTATATATCAGATCGCACTGCCCGCATTCTGAAAAAGTTCGATTACACAGAGCTGCCTATGGTGGATGAATTGATTGCTGATTTATATGTATTAGATGATACAACCAGACGAGACCTCTTTGAATATACTAAAATGCTGAAGAAAAATCATACTTCTCCTGAAAGAGCTGCTGATCTGAAAGACATAAAATAGAAAAATAGTGCAAGAATAAAATATCGTAGCCATTTTGTAGCCACTTTAGTTCTCTAAAGTGGCTTTTCACGTAAAAAGGCTTTCGGAGAAATCCCCGAAAGCCTTAATTTTACTGAATAAATTATAATTACTCAACGATAGAAACTACTCTACCAGACCCAACAGTTCTACCACCCTCACGGATAGCAAAACGAAGACCCTGCTCCATAGCTACCGGATGAATCAGCTCAACGCTCATCTCTACGTTATCACCAGGCATGCACATCTCGGTGCCAGCCGGCAGTTCGCAGACGCCGGTAACGTCAGTTGTTCTGAAGTAGAACTGCGGACGATAGTTATTGAAGAACGGAGTATGACGGCCACCCTCGTCCTTGGTCAGAACGTACACCTGAGCGGTGAACTTGTGATGGCACTTTACAGAGCCGGGTTTTACCAGAACCTGGCCACGCTCGATCTCGGTTCTCTGTACGCCACGCAGCAGAGCGCCGATATTATCACCAGCCTGAGCCTCGTCCAGAAGCTTACGGAACATCTCGATACCGGTAACAACGGTCTTTCTGGTCTCTTCCTTGATACCAACGATCTCAACTTCATCGTTCAGGTGCAGAGTACCACGCTCTACACGGCCGGTAGCAACGGTACCACGACCGGTAATGGTGAATACATCCTCTACAGGCATCAGGAACGGCTTGTCGGTCTCACGCTCCGGATCCGGAACCCAGGAGTCAACCGCATCCATCAGCTCCAGAACCTTGTCGCCCCACTCGCTGGTCGGGTCCTCCAGAGCCTTCAGGGCAGAACCCTGAATGATCGGGGTGTCGTCGCCCGGGAACTCATACTCGTTCAGCAGTTCACGGATCTCCATGTCAACCAGCTCCAGCAGTTCCGGATCGTCAACCATATCGCACTTGTTCATGAATACAACGATATACGGAACGCCTACCTGACGGGACAGCAGGATGTGCTCTCTGGTCTGAGCCATAACACCGTCGGTAGCAGCAACTACCAGGATAGCGCCGTCCATCTGAGCAGCGCCGGTGATCATGTTCTTAACGTAGTCGGCATGTCCTGGGCAGTCCACGTGCGCATAGTGTCTGTTGTCAGTCTCGTACTCAACGTGAGCGGTAGAGATGGTGATACCACGCTCTCTCTCTTCCGGAGCCTTATCAATGTTTTCAAATGCCACAGCCTCACCGGTGCCCTTTCTCTCATGCAGGGTCTTGGTGATAGCAGCGGTCAGTGTGGTTTTACCATGGTCAACGTGGCCGATGGTACCGATGTTACAATGCGGTTTGTTTCTTTCAAACTTTGCTTTTGCCATTTTAAAACGTCCTCCTTAATTTGGCCACAATGGGCTTTCCTTTATATATAGGCTGTCCTTATTATATGCGATTTCTGCATTATTTTCAAGCCTATTTTCCAACTACTTAGTGCTTATGCTCGGCAATAATCTTCTCCTGCACGGACTTGGGAACCGGCTCATACTTCTCAAAGAACATGGAGTAGTTGCCGCGGCCCTGGGTCTTGGAACGCAGGTCTGTTGAATAGCCAAACATCTCGGAAAGCGGTACGAACGCTCTTACGATCTTGCCGCCGCCCAGGTCATCCATGCCCTCGATACGGCCGCGACGGGAGTTAATGTCTCCGATTACGTCGCCCATATACTCTTCCGGCATGGTTACTTCCACCTTCATGATCGGCTCGAGCAGGATGGAGCCTGCCTTCTGCATGGCATCCTTAAACGCCATGGAACCGGCAATCTTAAATGCCATCTCACTGGAGTCAACCTCATGATAGGAACCGTCAAATACGGTTGCCTTCACACCCAATACCGGGAATCCGGCCAGCACGCCGGTCTTGGAAGCTTCCTCAATACCCTCGCCTACAGCCGGGATATATTCCTTCGGAATCGCGCCGCCTACGACGGCAGACTCAAACTTGAAGGTCTCCTCTGCATTGGCGTCCATGGGTTCAAAGTGCACCTTACAATGTCCGTACTGACCACGGCCGCCGGACTGTCTGGCGTACTTGCTGTCCACATCCACTGCCTTGGTAAAGGTCTCTTTGTAGGCAACCTGAGGCGCGCCTACGTTGGCCTCTACATTAAATTCACGCAGCAGACGGTCTACGATAATCTCCAGATGAAGTTCTCCCATACCGGAGATAATGGTCTGTCCGGTCTCCTGATCGGTTCTGGCGCGGAAGGTCGGGTCCTCCTCTGCCAGCTTCGCCAGCGCCTCGCCCATCTTACCCTGGCCGGCTTTGGTCTTGGGTTCGATCGCGATATCGATAACCGGCTCCGGGAACTCCATGGATTCCAAAATAACCGGATGCTGCTCGTCGCAGATGGTATCGCCGGTAGTGGTCAGCTTGAAACCCACTGCCGCAGCGATATCTCCGGAATATACCTTATCCAGTTCCTGGCGCTTATTGGCATGCATCTGCAGGATACGGCCCACACGCTCCTTCTTGTCCTTTGTCGCATTCAGCACATAAGAACCAGAATTCAACGTTCCGGAATACACCCGGAAGAACGCCAGCTTTCCTACAAACGGGTCGGTCATGATCTTGAAAGCCAATGCCGAGAACGGCTCATCATCGGATGAATGACGCTCGATCTCGTTGCCGTCCATATCGACACCCTTGATTGACGGAATGTCGGTGGGTGCCGGCATATATTCCAGCACGGCATCCAGAAGCTTCTGAACACCCTTGTTCCGATAAGCGCTGCCGCAGCATACCGGAACTGCGGTACACTCGCAGGTAGCCTTTCTCAAAACCTTCTTCATTTCCTCAACGGACGGCTCTTCGCCCTCCAGATACTGCATCATCAGGTCGTCATCCAGTTCGCATATCTTCTCAACCAACTCGGTACGATACAGCTCGGCATCCACCATCATATCTTCCGGCACATCGACGATGGAAACATCCTCGCCCTTATTGTCATTGTAGATATAGGCCTTCATCTCGAACAGATCGATGATGCCTTTAAACTCGTCTTCCTTACCGATCGGCAGCTGCAGGCAGATGGCATTCTTGCCCAGACGTTCGCGGATCTGATCCACGGCGCCGAAAAAGTTAGCGCCCAGGATATCCATCTTATTGATGAATGCCATACGGGGCACGTTGTAGGTGTCTGCCTGACGCCATACGTTTTCTGACTGCGGCTCCACACCACCCTTGGCACAGAACACGCCGACAGCGCCGTCCAACACGCGCAGGGAACGCTCTACCTCAACCGTAAAATCCACGTGTCCGGGAGTATCGATGATATTGATCCGATGCTCCAGAGCTCCCTCTTTCGGCCTGCAGTTCTCCTGCAGGGTCCAGTGACAAGTCGTGGCCGCAGAAGTGATGGTAATTCCCCGCTCCTGCTCCTGGGCCATCCAGTCCATAGTCGCGGTACCTTCATGAGTATCACCGATTTTGTAGTTTACGCCAGTATAATACAGAATACGCTCAGTCAATGTGGTCTTACCGGCATCGATGTGAGCCATAATTCCGATATTTCTGGTTCTCTCTAACGGATATTCTCTTCCAGCCAAAGCTTTGTCCTCCTATTAGAATCTGAAATGGGAGAAGGCCTTGTTAGCCTCTGCCATCTTATGCATATCTTCTTTCCGCTTCACGGATGCGCCTGTGTTGTTGGCAGCGTCCATAATCTCGTTCGCCAGTCTCTCCTCCTGGGTCTTCTCATTCCTCTTGCGGGAGAACATGGTGATCCAGCGAAGCGCCAGGGTCTGGCGTCTCTCCGGCTTAACCTCAATCGGCACCTGATAAGTGGCGCCGCCGATCCTCTTGGCCTTAACCTCCAGAACCGGCATGATGTTGTTCATCGCTTCCTCGAAAACCTCTACCGCAGGTTTTCCCGTCTTCTCTTCCACGCGTGCAAATGCACCGTATACGATCTTCTGGGCAATCCCTCTCTTGCCGTCCAGCATGATGTTGTTGATCAGCTTGGTTACAACCTTGTTGTTGTATAAAGGATCTGCCAATACATCTCTCTTCTGAATATGTCCTTTACGTGGCACGTTACTTCCCTCCTTAATCATTCAATGGATTAAATCGTCGGTACTCACATGTTTCCATAAAATGTGTTCGCGCTCGGTCCTTTGATCTATTCCTGCAACCCACAGGTCAATATCACCGGCACTACAGTCACTTTACTGCCGTTAGTGGTACTTCATTCACTGCTTTCCTGCAGCCTGGCTGTGATGATTTTGCCTATCGCCACAGTTTCTTACTTCTTAGCAGCTTTCGGCCGCTTCGCGCCATATTTGGAACGGGCTTTCTTGCGGTTGGCAACGCCGGCGGTATCCAGAGTACCTCTGATAATATGATATCTGGTACCGGGCAGATCCTTAACTCTTCCGCCGCGGATCAGCACCACGCTGTGCTCCTGCAGATTGTGTCCCTCTCCGGGGATATAGCTGGTAACCTCGATTCCGTTGGAAAGACGTACTCTCGCAATCTTACGGAGTGCGGAGTTCGGCTTCTTCGGGGTAGCGGTCTTGACCGCTGTGCAGACGCCTCTCTTCTGCGGGGAGGAGATATCGGTTGCACGCTTCCGTAAAGAGTTATAGCCTCTCTGCAGAGCCGGTGCCGTAGATTTCTTCACCGATGTCTGTCTTCCCTTTCTGACTAACTGGTTAAATGTTGGCATTCCGTTTCACCTCCTGTGATATTGTCTGTTGGTTGCTGTTAAGTCTTCAGCTTTTTGCACGCAAAAAAATACAACGTGTTTTTTTGCACGCCTCACCATTATATCTACATTATAAAATGCTGTCAAGGGAATTTTTTCAAAATCATGGGAATAAAATGGAACAAACCTGCACAAGAAAGGAATCTTTATGGATATTTCCAGATCAAAGGCACTGCTGAGGTCTCTGCTGATGGCTTATCTGCTCTCCGGCATTCTGCTTCTTATCCTCTCTTTCGCCCTCTACCGGCTGAAACTGGGAGAACAGCAGATCGATACTGCCGTATACGGGGTCTATGTGATCGCCTGCCTGTTCGGCGGCTTTTTGGCCGGCAAGGCGTCGCTCTCCCGCAGATTTTTCTGGGGAATGCTGACCGGCATCCTGTATTTTGCCGTACTGTTCGCAGTCTCCTGGCTGCTGAACCGCGAAACCGCCCCCATCCCTGACCTGTCTAAAAGTGCCACTATCCTGGCATGCTGTGCCGTAGGAGGAACTGCCGGAGGGATGTTTAGCTGAATGCTTTTCGGCAAGCGCCTCAAATCAACAGAATGCAAAATATTCAAAGAATGCCGGAGAATCCCCTCCTGCTGTTCGGATTCCCCGGCGCGTTCTGTCTAAGGCAATGCCGCCTTCACCGTACTTCTTTCATATATGCCTTCCTCAGGACACCGCACTTTCTTCCTCTTCCTGAGCGTTTTTCTTCCCCCGTTCCTCCTGTATCCGGATCTCCTCTTCGTCCAGGATATACAGGTGAATCTTCTCGATCCGGTTCTTCTCGACGCTCTCCACTACCAGGCGCAGTCCCTCGTGGCTCACTTCTTCTCCTGCCTCCGGAAGGTGATCCAGAAGGCCGATCACCAGGCCGCCGATGGAATCATAATCCTCGGATTCCAGTTTCAGGTTCAGCCAGCTGTTCAGATCATCCAGCTTGGTGGAGCCGCTGACCAGGTATTCATCCGCCGCAATCATCCTGACCTCATCTTCTTCATCCTCATCATACTCATCCCGGATCTCCCCGACGATCTCCTCCAGCATATCTTCCAGCGTAACCATGCCTGCCGTAGCCCCATACTCATCAAGGACAATGATGAAATTATTAAAGGTTTTCCGCATCTCCACCATCAGTTCCGCCGTCTTCTTATACTCATACGTGTACAGCGGCTGCCTCAGAAAATCCCGGATCGTGAATGCCTTTCGTTCCGCCAGGAGAAAATCCTTTACGTTAATGATACCGATTACATTGTCCGTAGTCTCCTCGTATACAGGAAAACGAGTGAACTTTTCCCGCCGGAAAATCTCCATCAGTTCTTCAAAGGTGGTATCCACATCGACCATCACCATGTCAATCCGCGGCACCATTACATCTTTCGCCACGGAATCGCCGAAATCAAACACATTGTTGATCATTTTCTTCTCTTCTGTCTCAATCACACCCTCTTCATGGCTCACTTCCACAATGGTGCGCAGTTCATCCTCTGTAATCGCATCCTGCTTTTTATTCGGGTCTACACGCAAAAGCAGCAAAAAGCCAAGAGAAAGCTGATTGACGCAGAAAATCACCGGAGTCAGCAAGGTCATCAGCAAATAAATAAATCCTGCGTAACGCAATGCCAGCCGCTCCGAATGGATTGTTGCAAGCGTCTTTGGAGAAATCTCTCCAAAAACCAGAATTAACAGTGTCAGGATACCGGTTGCCGCTCCTACCGCCTTGCTCCCGAAAAGCTGCAGCGCCAAGGTTGTCATCAGGGAAGACGCTGACAGGTTCACAATATTATTGCCTACCAGAATGGTGCTCAGCATTTTCCCCGGGTCTTCGATCACCTTTGTCAGCGTAAGCGCCCTCTTGTCTCCGGCCTCCGCCAGAGTCCGCACCCGCATGCGGTTGACCGTAGTAAGCGCCGTCTCCGCCGAAGAAAAAAAGGCAGAGAGGCAAAGCAGCACAACAACCGTACAGATTTGTATGCCCGTACTGTCTCCTGAATCTAACATAAAATTACATTAATCTCCTTCCAGATATTTTATTCGTTTGACTGAATTGCTACCGATTCTACAATATTTCCTTATTCTTGTCAATTGCCACTTTCCCCTGAGCGTCATTTCCCTTTTCCCCTGCCATGCACACCGCATGAATCGTTGCGCCAAGCAGGATAAAAATATCGCCCAGATTGAACACCACTTCTTTCAGGGGCCCGACACGCAGGCTCAAATAATCCACCACATACCCTCTGACATAGCGGTCATACAGATTGCTCAAAGACCCTCCGATCACCAGCGCCGCGGAAATATTCCTCAGCCCTTCCCCCTTTTTCTTTCTGAGTGCAAACAAGCTTCCCGCCAGAGCCGATGTCAAAATCAACGGAACCGTCCGTACCAGTCCCTCCCGCTGCTCCAGAAATCCAAACGGAAAGCCCGCATTATGGTTACGGTATATCCATATCCGGTCCTTCGTCCCTTCTAACGGCCTTGGAAATTTCTCCGGCTCCTGCGCCTCCACCACATGCTTCAGCCACTGATCCCCCGCCGCCAATATTCCGATCAATCCCAAATATATCATATTGATTCCCTCCTTGTCCCGGCTCTTACGGTATTTCGCCACGATTTCCTGTCCTCTATTATACTATTTTCCCAGACAACGGTCAAATATATCCTTTTTCACATATTCTTATTATAAAAAACAAAATCGGAGGCCCTATGCCTTCTTGTTTATATCCTCCCTCTTCCGAAGACTACATGGACTTTATCCTGCATTATCCCTCCCGTTCCCTGCAATCCTTTTATGAACTGGCAAAAACCGAATGCATCAACTTTGTCAGCCGGGGTTTTGCCGTCATTCACACCCTGAAAGATAAGACGGAACCGCTGAGCATTTCCCGCTATTCTTACAGCAGCATCCCTAAGCTTTTCGGCCTTTTAGACACCACGGTCGTGGAAAGCAGCGGCATCCTCCCCGTCTTTGACCAGCCGGCCCTGCAGGCGGACGGCACCGGTGTCATCCTGGGAATCGTGGATACTGGCATCGATTACACAAATCCTCTGTTTATCAACCCGGACGGTACCAGCCGGGTCCTAAGCATCTGGGACCAGACCATCAACACCGGAGAAATGCCGCCGGAAATCTCCGGCTTCCAGCCATTCTACGGAGCGACATACCATCAGGAACAGCTCAATGAAGCCCTGCGGGCCGAAGATCCCTATACGGTGGTTCCCTCCCGCGACACGGACGGACACGGTACCTTTATGGCCGGTGTCGCCGCCGGCAACCGTATCGACCGCCCTGTGCCTTTCTCCGGAGCCGCCCCCAAAGCGTCACTCGCTGTCGTCAAATTGAAACCTGCCAAGCAGTACCTGCGCGACTTCTTTCTGGTCCATACGGAAGAAGCGGTTTTTCAGGAAAACGATATCATGGCCGCTGTCAGCTATTTGCTGAGCCTGGCCGGCCAATACCGGCTTCCCCTTGTCATTTATCTGGGAGTCGGCACCAACCAGGGAGACCACGAGGGCAACGGGCCTTTAAGCCAGCAGCTGTCCAATTTAAACGGCTATCTGGGACTTGCAATTGTCGCCAGCGCCGGCAATGAAATGGGATACCATCATCATTTCATGGGGAATATGGCCCCGGATCAGGAATATGAAGATATCGAACTGCGTATAGGAACAGACGAGACGGGTTTTTGCATGGAAATGTGGTCTCAGCAGCCAGAACTCTATACCATTGGCATCGTCTCCCCTTCCGGCGAGGTTGTCGACCGCATCACTCTGCCATTGGGAGCCGAGACAGTCATTCCTTTCCGCCTTGATTCCACCATCCTGACTGTCGCCTATCAAAATTTCGAGAGCGGTTCCGGCAACCAGCTGATCTTTATTCGCTTTGAAAATCCCACCTCCGGCATCTGGCGGATTCGCGTCTATCCGACTATTTTCATCACTGGCCGGTTCCATGCATGGCTTCCCATGCATGGCTTTATCTCCGAAAGCACCATTTTCCTGCGGCCAGATCCGAATACTACCACCACGGACCCCGGAAACGCCGATATGCCGCTTACCGTCGCCGCCTACAATCACACAAACAACAGCATCTATATCCACAGCAGCCGCGGCTATACGCTCAGCGGGCGCGTCAAACCCGATCTCGCCGCCCCCGGTGTGGATGTCCAGGGGCCCGTTGTCGGCGCCGCCATCGAAAGCGCCCTCCGTTTTACCCGCCGTTCCGGTTCCTCGGTCGCCGCTGCGGTCGCCGCCGGCGCCATCGCCGATATTTTTACCTGGGGGTTCACTTATAACCATGACCCTGATCTCAGCAACACCGCAGTCTCTTCCCTGCTGATTCGCGGCGCTGACCGCAACCCTGCGTTTACCTACCCCAACCCTATCTGGGGTTACGGTACGTTAAATCTTTATCAGACTTTTCTAAGGAACCGGGAATAATCCTCTATTTCTGCCTGAAAATTGCCTTCCGATGGAACGGCTGCCGGCCGGCGTGTTTCATCGGGGCATTTTCCCGTTCATCTTCTCATCTGGATCAGAGGCCCCCCTTTCTTTTCCAGATAAGGCCGCGTAACCACCACAGAACCGATATTAGGATCTTTGGGAATTTCATACATGATGTCCAGCATATACTCCTCCAGGATCGCCCGCAAAGCCCTCGCCCCGGTATCCCGTTTTATCGCCTCCCGGGCAATCCACTCCAGCGCGCCCTCCTCAAATACCAGCTTCACCTCATCCATTTCCAACAGCTTCACATATTGTTTCAGAATCGCGTTTCTCGGCTCTTTTAATATCTTTACCAGCAGTTTTTCCGTCAGCTTTTCCAACGTGACTGTCACCGGAAGCCTCCCCAGAAACTCCGGAATCATACCAAATTCCCGCAAATCCTTGTTGGTCACATGACTTAAAACATTGGGATCTTCCTGATATTTATCCTTAAGTTCTGCTCCAAACCCCATGGAAGACGTCCGATTCAGCCTCTCCTTAATAATCCTTTCCAGATCGGGAAATGCCCCTCCGCAAATAAACAAAATATGGTCGGTGTTCACCGTTTTCAGCGGGGTCAGCGCATTCTTCTGGTTAGAGCCGACCGGGACCTCCACCCGGCTCCCCTCCAAAAGCTTTAACAGTTCCTGCTGTACGGACTCGCCGCTCACATCCCGGGTATTCGTCTCCCTTTTTTTGGCAATCTTATCAATCTCATCGATAAAGATGATTCCGTGCTCCGCCCGTTCCACGTCATTTCCGGCCGCTGCCAGGAGCTTGGATACCACGCTTTCTATATCATCCCCGATATATCCCGCCTCTGTCAGCGAAGTGGCATCCGCAATAGCCAGCGGCACGTCAAGAAGCCGCGCCAGCGTCCGCACCAGGTAAGTCTTGCCGCTTCCGGTCGGCCCGATCATCAGGATATTCGATTTCTCGATGCTCACCTCTTCCTGGCCATCGTCTGCCCCGGCATTTTTCTCCGCCAGCTGCATACTGTTTGCATAAACTCTTTTATAATGATTGTAAACAGCTACCGACACCACCTTCTTGGCCTGATCCTGACCGACCACATATTCATCCAGGCGGCTTTTGATCTTATGCGGCGCCGGAATATCTTTCAGTGTAAATGCCGGCCCCGCATTCTCCTTTTTCTTCTTTTTTACCTGCTGCCTGCGGGGAATCTGCGTCTGCGCCGTATCTTCGCCGCTGCCGGAAGGCACAAAGTTGAGATTCATAAACGGCATCCCGGAAAGCTGGGAAAAATCGACCTTTGACAAGTCCAGGTTCCCTCCTATCACGGAGTCAAACGCTTTCTGCATGCAGTCATGGCACAAGCACATATTTCCCGGCATGACAATCATACTCCCGGCCTTGCTCTCCGGCCTCCGGCATATATAGCAGATTTTTTCATAATCCTGTTCGTCCTCTTTTCCCATTTCGCCCTCTCTCAATTCCCTCTCCTGATCCTGATTTTTTTCTTTCTCGTCCACGCTGCCACCTCATCCTTTTCCGTCTTTGCCGCCGTTGCTGATCCAGTCCCGATACCAATATGCCGAATCCTTCCAGATCCGCTCCCCTGTCCGGTAATCCACATAGACCATACCAAAACGCTCTCCATATCCGCTGTGCCATTCAAAATTATCCAGCAGCGACCAATGGAAATACCCCCGCACATCAATACCGTCTTCTACCGCCTGCCTTAAATACCCCAGATATCTTCGCGTAAAATCGATCCGGTTGGGATCGTGTACCTTTCCGTCCAGAGAAACCACGTCATGGCAGGATAACCCGTTCTCCGTAATATAGATGGGCTTCTGATACCGCTCATACAGAAACTTAGGCCCCCAATACAGGCACTCCGGCGTTACCGGCCAGCCGATCGCCGTCCTGGGAAATCCTGCATACCGTTCCACAATCTCCGGCCTTCCATCCGGCCCCTGCCGTATCCGGTTTCCGTTATAGATATTCTGCCCGTAAAAATCGATCGGCTCTGCGATCAGTTTCTCATCCTCTGCCGAAACCTTCGGCATACAGGTTCCGTATCGTCTCAACACTTCCTCCGGATAATGCCCGAAAAATACCGGGTCGCTCCAGAAACTCACATTCCATGCCCAGTCCCTGTCCTCCTCCGGCAAGGCAAACAAATGCTTTCGTGCCGCCTCCACATCCCTGGCGTCCCCACTTGCCGGATAACTCATCGATCCTGTAGGCGCATAACCCACCTCAATTTTCCGTTTCGCATACTGCCGCAGCATTTGTACCGCCAGGCCATGCGCCTTTAATACATTATGGGCCATCTCAAAGCTGTCCTTTAGCGGAACGCATACCCCGGGAGCATGGATGCCATCCAGATAAGAAAGGCCGATGAAGCATTGCGGCTCATTCAGCGTAATAAACTTACTCACCCTGTCCGAAAACCGTCTCGCAACCAGCTTTGCGTACTCCCCAAACCAGCCGGCACTTTCTGCGTTCATCCACCCGCCCTGTTTGTATAACTCGTATGGATAATCCCAGTGAAACAAGGTAATATAGGGTTCAATCCCGGCATTCAGCAGTTCATCTATCAGCTGATTATAAAAATGAATCCCGGCCTCATTGACCCTTCCGGTCCCATCCGGCAAAATCCGCGCCCAGGACAAAGAAAAACGGTACGCCTTCAACCCCATTTCTTTCATGATTGCCACGTCTTCCCGGAATCGATGGTAATTGTCGCAGGCCACATCTCCCGTGTGCCCTCCGAACACCCGTCCCTTTTCCTGGCAAAACACATCCCAGATATGCAGGCCCTTGCCGTCCTCTCTGGCTGCCCCTTCAATTTGATAAGAAGAAGTAGCCGCCCCCCATACAAAATCCTCTCCGAATCCTTTTTTCATTATTTTATTCATCCTTACTCTCATATCCTGTCAATCGTTTTTGTCTTCGTTGGATTATTACCTGCTATTTTTTCATTTCTTCTATTATAAAGTGTTTTTGTTTTACCGACAACCGATTTCTCTTCTTTTCCCTTTATTCTTCTATTTTACGAATATTATCCATTTATGGATATTATCAATCATCTGAGTATAGGGTGACTTTCTTTTCAGAATATAGTAAAATATCTTATAATTGCTCAGTACACTTATGGTTATGAGCAAAAACCACTCCGGTCATCAGAGAAAGGGAGGAAGCATATGACAGACAACGAACTTTTACTGGCAATATCCGATATGATAGACAAGAAATTGAAATCCGAGCTGCAACCCATGCGGGACGATATTCGAGATATCCGGTTAAATATCGAAAACATTATCACTCCCCAGATCAACCTGCTGGCCGAAAATTATGTTCCCGCAGCCAAGCAGTATGAACGGGCGGCTTCCCAGCTGGAGGCCATGCAGATCGATATCGATTTGATGAAGAAAGTGATTTCTGAGCACAGCGAAAGGCTCCGTATCTTAGCATAAAAAAGCGTGTCTGAAAATTCATCCTGCAATTTTCAGACACGCTTTTTTCTCTCTATTCCTCCGCCAGCTTCCGGACAGCCTCCGTCAGCCTCTCCAGCTTCCCCTTTGCATCCTCCCGGCTCTCCCCCTTCACTCCCATATATAACTTAACCTTCGGCTCTGTCCCCGACGGGCGGACACAGCACCAGGCATCCCCTTCCAAGTCAAAATACAGTACGTCAGACTTTGGCAATCCGGAAGGCCTCTCCCTTCCAGTGCTGCCATCCAGAATAACGCCCTTCCCATAATCCCGGAATCCGGCTACCCGGTACTCGCCGATTTTTGACGGCGCCTCCCTGCGTATTTTTTCCATCAATTCCTGGATTTTTTGGACTCCCTCCTGCCCTTTCATGGTTATGGTGCAAAGTCCCTCTTGAAAGTATCCGTATTTTTCATACAGCCTTTCCATCTGCTGGCACAGGGTCAGCCCCAGAGAACGATAATATGCCGCCGCCTCGCACAGAGCCATCACTGCCGCCACCGCATCCTTATCCCGGGCATGGGTTCCCACCAGACATCCATAGCTTTCCTCATATCCAAACAGAAACTCATGTCTCCCATCCTGTTCAAAGAACTTAATCTGTTCCCCGATATACTTAAATCCCGTCAGGGTCTCGATTCGCTCCACACCATAAGCCTTCGCTATCTCGCGGGACATTTTTCCGGAAACAATGGTAGTCACCACCGCCCCGTTCTCCGGCATAAGACCCAGGGCCTGCTTCTGGGACAGAATATATTCCAGAATAATCATTCCCGACATATTCCCGGTAAAGGACTCATACTCCCCGGTCTCCTGATTCCTGGCATAGATACCCAGCCGGTCCGCATCCGGGTCCGTAGCCAGAACCACATCAGCCTCTACCCTTGCAGCCAACTCCAACGCCAGGGCGAAAGCATTCTTATCCTCCGGGTTCGGATAGCTGACCGTGGGGAAATCCCCGTCCGGCAATTCCTGCTCCGGCACCACGTAAACCTGCCCAAATCCCAGTTCCCGCAAAACACGTCTTACCGGCAGGTTTCCCGTCCCGTGCAGAGGAGTGTACACGATCTTCAGGTTCTTTTCCTGCTCCCGGATCATCTCCGGATGAATCACCAGTTTTTTCAGCTCTTCCATATAACAGTCGTCAATCTCCGGCCCAATCACCTGATACAAGCCAAGACGCCCTGCCTCTTCCTGATCCATCGTGCAAGGCTTCCCGAAATCCGTAATGGCATTGACCTCCCCCATGATTTCCTTATCCCGGGGAGCCGTGATCTGAGCGCCATCCTCCCAGTAGACCTTGTAGCCGTTATATTCCGGCGGATTGTGGCTTGCCGTCACCACGATCCCCGCAATACACCCCAGATGGCGCAGCGCAAAGGACAGCATAGGCGTGGGCCGCAAGGATTCAAAAATATAGGCCCGGATTCCGTTGGCCGCCAGGCACAGGGCCGCCTCCCTGGCAAACTCCGGCGACATTTTCCGGGAATCAAAGGCGATGGCAACCCCCCGCTTTTCCTCCTGATTCTTTCTGATATAATTGGCCAACCCCTGGGTAGCCTTCCGCACGGTATACAGATTCATCCGGTTTGTTCCTGCCCCCAGCACTCCCCGCAGGCCGCCGGTGCCAAATTCCAAGTCCCGGCAAAACCGGTCTGTGATTTCCGTTTCATTTCCATCCAGGGCCCGCAGCTCTGCCTTGGTCTCTTCATCAAAAACCGGCGACTCCAGCCACAGCCGGTAACTCTCTGCCGCCTTCTTTTCTGTCTCAGCCATATTCCCAACCTCTCGTTTTCCTTCCCTGTATCACAATTGCTTCCCGATAAAATACCGGCTCTTCTCAGCCCTCATCTCTGCCCGGCCAGCAATCTTTGATTCCTCCGAATCAACTCCATTCTCTGCCGCACACAGTCCGCGCTTCTCCCCGGGTCCTTTGGAGTCTCAAACACATAGTCCATCAGCTTCTCCAGCGTGGTCTCCGCCACATGCATCCGGGTATCCGAAGAGGCATAATAGATCAGCGTCTGACCATTTTCCCGCACCACTGCCCCGTTGGTAAACACTACATTGGACACATCACCGACCCGTTCCCATTCTCTGGGAGCAATCAGAAATCCCGACGGCTCCGCAATCACCTTTTGGGGATGTTCCAGGTCGGTGGCAAAGGCATAGATCACATACCGCAGTCCCGCAGCCGTATTCCGGACTCCATGGGCAATATGAATCCATCCCTTCTCTGTCCGGATAGGCACCGCCCCTGCCCCGTTCTTTGACTCCGTAATGGTGTGATACTTCCGCAGACTGGTCATAGCCTCTTCGTCAATCACCGCATGGGTAATATCCTCACACAGCCCAAAGCCTATACCGCCGCCGCTTCCCGTATCGATAAAATCATCCATAGGCCTGGTATAAAAGGCGTACTTCCCGTTTACGAACTCCGGGTGCAGCACCACGTTCCTCTGCTGGGGAGAACGCAGCGTTACCAGGTTGGGAAGCCGCTCCCAGTTTTTCAGATCCTTAGTCCGCACTATCCCGGCAGCCGCCACCGCCGCCGACAGATCCTTCACCGAGGTGTCCTTGCTCTCCGAGCAGAACACTCCGTAAATATACCCGTCCTCATGCTTTGTCAGCCGCATGTCATACACATTCGTCTCCTCCGGGCAGGTATCCGGCAGCACCACCGGCTCCTCCCAGAAGCGAAAGCCATCCACGCCGCTCTCACTCTCCGCCACCGCAAAGAAAGATTTCCTGTCATTTCCCTCCACCCGCACTACCAGGCAGACCTTCCCCTCCATCTCGATGGCTCCCGCATTCATCACTGCATTCACACCCAAACGTTCCATAAAATAAGGGTTCGTCTCCGCATCCAGGTCAAACCGCCACTCCACCGGCACATGCTCCCTCGTCAGCACCGGGTCTGCATACCGGTCATAAATCCCATTATAGAACTCCGCCTTCCGGTTCTTTTTGGCAATCAGTTTCTCCAGCTTTTCCTTCTCTTCCCGATATCTCTCATGAACCATAACGTCACCTCTTCTTTTTATTCTTCCTGTTTTCCGGTTCCTGCTCCCGCTTCCCCTTCTATCTGTTTTCCGGTTCCTGCTCCTGTTTCCCCTTCTGCCTGCGAATCACTTCCATACACATCCTTCCATTGTGATAAGGACACTTCCACGGTTCCACGATCGGCTCGCCCTCGATCGGCTTTCCGATTTCATCCACCCGCCAGTACCACTCCGAACCTGCCCGCTTATCCACCATTACCAGGCAGATATACTTCCAGATATCCTTCGCCGCCTCCCAAAAATACTCCTTCTCCGGCCATTTCTCCCAGGCATTCAAAAATCCCACCACCGACTCCGCCTGTACCCACCAGATCCGGTTCGTATTTTCCACCCCGTTTTCACATTCGTTCATCACACTATGGTTCCGGTAGGCCCGCCCATAGATCTCCTCTGCCATCGCCAGGATCATGGGTTCCATCTTCTTAGTGTACTTCTCATCCCCAAGCGTCTGGCATCCCCGGTCCAAAAGCCATGACGTCTCAATGTCATGTCCATAAGAATGAAGATCAATCAGAGAATTCCACTCCCCGTCAAAAAACACCTCCTGCCGCCGTTTCTGCGGATTGTAAACCTTATCTGCAAACACATCCAGAATCTGCCGCAGCTTATCCGCCACATCCGGCCGGTGATCCACCCGGTAAAGTTCCGTGTAAGCCTCAAACACGTGAAGCAGAGTATTCATGGTCCGGGTTGCCATCACCCCGTTTTCCGAAAGTTTTTCATTGGAAACCGGCACAAATTCCCGGTCATAAGCTTCCCCGTACCCGCCTTCATCCCGGCAGCGCTTCTCAATCAGCTCATACAGCCCATATGCCAGATCCAGAGCCTCCCGCTTCCCGCTAGCTGCATAATAAGAAGAAAGGGCATAGATTGCAAATGCCTGGTTGTAGGTATGCTTTGTCTCATCCTCCGCCTTTCCCTCACAGGTCAGGGACCAGTACACGCCCCCGAATTTTTTATCCAGGCAGCAATCCCGCAGGAACAGATAAGCATGTTCCGCATAAATCAATAACCCTTTTTCTCCCAATGTCAAAAACGCATTAGAAAAGAACCATAAAATCCTGCTGTTTAAAATAACCCCCTTTTCCGCCCGCTTATCCAGTTTCAGATCATATCCCAGATAACCATAGAATCCCCCCTGCTGCCAGTCCGCCAATCCCTCCCAGAAGGGAATCAGCTTTTCCCTCAAATGCTTCTCGATTTCCTGTACCATTCTGCACTCCTTTTCCCTATCAGATTCTCCTGCTTTTCTCAGCGGATGCCAATCTCCCGATCACTCTCCGTCAGCCGGCTGTGCCCCTTGATATAAGCCGCGATCTCATCCGCCCTGGTAAACGCCAGCCCGATGTAGCTGTCCGCCGCCCCATAATAGATAGCGATCCGCCCGTCCTCCGGGTCGCAGACGGTTGCGCAAGGAAAGCACACATTCGGCACAAACCCACGTTCCTCATACCATTCCTCCGGTGTCAGCAAGAAATTCTCACAGCGGTATTTCACAACAGAAGGATTGTCAATATCCAAAATTGCCCCGCCAATGCTGTACACATATCCATTACAGGTTCCTGTCACGCCATGATAGAACAGCAGCCACCCCTCATCCGTCTCAATGGGGGCCGCGCCCCCGCCGATTTTCAGCATCTGCCACCATTCGTCGCCTTTTCCCATCACATGGCGATGTTTCCCCCAATACACCATATCGGGACTCTCACTGAGGAAAATGTCTCCAAAGGGCGTGTGGCCGCTGTCACTGGGCCGGGACAGCATCATAAAATTCCCATGGACTCTTCTGGGAAACAGCACCGCATTCCGGTTAAAGGGCATAAAAGGATTTTCCAGCCGCTCAAAACGTTTGAAATCTTTCGTCTTTGCCAGGCCGATGGAAGCCCCGTAAAAATCCTGGCACCAGATCAGATAATAAGTATCCTCCACCTTTACCAGCCTTGGGTCGTAGGCATATCTGGGCATAAATTCCTTCCCGCTCTCATCCACAAAATGGATCTTTTCCTCGTCAAAGTTCCAATGGACCCCATCCTCGCTTCTTCCCAGGTAAATATAAGGGACCCCATTGACCTGCTCCCCCCGGAACACGCCGATAAACCCATCCTCAAAAGGGATCACCGCCGAATTAAAAATTCTGGCGACCCCTTTCACCGGATTTCTTCCTACTATCGGATTCTCCCGATACCGCCACACCGGCGCATCCACTGGCGCATTTGCCGGCTCCTGCCATGGCATATTTTTAATCGCTGGTGCAATAATTTTCATTCTCGTATCCTCCTGCCTATAATTTGTATATTCTGTTTTGCTTCTCACCCGCCATTCGGCGGCAAGCATTTGCCTTATGCCCCTTTGAAACAATTTTTCTTATTTTAACAATCGTTTATACTTGCTTAAGGTAAATCATCACACTTGTAAAATCCCCCTGCATCCGGGGAATCAGGAGTCCTCCGTACATCAGAAATGCCCCTTTAAATATCTGCCCTTCCTTTGCCAGCTGGTCCCCCTCCAGGCGGTACTCCGCCTCCAAGTCCAGGCCCTTTAGCCGGATTTTCCTGCTATGCCCGTTAGGCTCCGCCAGTACCTGCACGTAAGTCAGCAGCGCCTCCCTCTTATCTTTTGACACGATCTGCCAGCAATCATATTTATGATTCTCATTCCAGGAGGCAATCCGGTAATAATCCCCCTCCCTCACCAGAGGCTGGAACCGGTGGTACAGTTTCACCTGCTCCTCAATCAGCCGTTTCTCCTCCTCCGGCAATTTGGTCACATCCAGTTCATAGCCAAAAGTCCCTGCCATAGCCACATGCCCCCGGGTCCCAAAAGGCGTTACCCTCCCAACAAGATGATTGGGACAGGCGCTCACATGGGCCCCTATGGCGCTTAACGGATACAAAAGGGCCGTGCCTTCCTGAATCGCCAGCCGCTCAATGGCATCCGTATCATCGGAGCACCAGATCTGAGGACTGTAATACAACATTCCCGGGTCAAACCGCGCCCCGCCGCTGGCACAATTTTCCAACAATAACTCCGGGAATTCCCTCACCAGCCGTTCCTGAAGTTCATACACCCCCAGCACATACCGGTGAAACAACTCTCCCTGATGCTCCCGCCCCAGATAAGCACTTCCCACATCCGTCATCTGCCGGTTCATATCCCATTTCACATAAGAAATGGGAGCGCTCCGCAGAATCCCGGCCACGGACTCATACACATAATCCACAACCTCCGGCCTGGTCAAATCCAGCACATACTGAGCCCGGCTCTGAACCGGCTCCCTTCCCGGAATCCGGATGGCCCAGTCCGGATGCATCCGGTACAGCTTGGAATCCGGAGAAACCATCTCCGGCTCAAACCAGATTCCAAACTCCATTCCCAGGGCCTTTACCTGTTCCACCAGATAAGGCAGACCGCCGGAAAGTTTTTTCTCATTTACCTCCCAGTCTCCCAGATAGCCTTCATCCTTGTTCCGGTCTCCGAACCAGCCGTCATCCATAACCAGCATCTCGATTCCCCGCTTACCGGCCTCCCTGGCAATCTCCAGCAGCTTCTCCGTATCAAAGTCAAAATAGGTAGCCTCCCAGTTATTGATCAGAATCGGCCTCTTCCTGTGCAGATAAGGACTGCGGATCAAATGCCCCCGGTACAGGTCATGGAAAATGCGGCTCATCTTCCCCAACCCCTCATCCGAGTAGACACATACCACCTCCGGCGTAGCAAAGGCTTCCCCTGGCTTCAGGACCCACTCGAATCCCTCCGGGTTGATTCCCATTAAAAGTCTTACCATGCCAAACTGGTTCACCTCTGCCTCCGCCATAAAATTACCGGAATACACAAAATGCATGGCCCAAATCTCTCCCCGGTCCTGGCCCGCGTCCTGTCCCATCACCGCAAGAAAAGGATGATCCTGATGCCCTGACTCCCCCCGGAAGGAAGAAACCATCTGCTTGCCAAAGGCCAATGGCCGCCGGGCCATATGCCGTTCTCTGGCCCAAGAGCCTCCCAGCGTCAGCAAATCCCCGCCTTCCATATCCATGTCCATACAGGCCGTCAGGACACGCTCCAGATACAAGGGCCCCTTTCCCTCATTGACCAGTTCCGCACTGCGAATTACCGCCTCGCTGTCTGCAAACACGCTGTAGCGCAGAATCACCTTCAGTTCTAGCACCTTGTCCCGGCATTCCAGTTCCAAGGTCATTCCGGCTCCGTCCTCTCCCTCCCGGCAAAAAGTGGCCGGCATTCCCGGCAGACCCGGCTTGCCATCCACAGTCCGGTAATTTTCATAATGCAGTTCACATCCCCGGAATCCATCGCTGCTGCGCACATTCAGGCAGCTGTCCCGGTAATCTCCCACCCCCCAGGTTGAGTACTCTGCCGGAAACGCATCCGCAAAGGAACATTTATCCCGCAGATTCTTTGACGGCACGAAGGGCGCCTCTTCTGTCCGCAGCAGGCAGCCGCACCGGTTCTCCCCCATCTTTTTCCCAAAATGCACGTGCCCGATATATCTCTCGTCTGCAATTCCGATCACATACTCCGTATCCTTCGCCGTCAGCCGGAAAAGCTTTTCTCTCTCCAGATATTCAATTCTCATTCCCAATGTCCTCCTGACCTCTGTTTTTCTCAGAGACAATCCTGGCGAAAACCCATAATCTATTTCATAAGATCTTAGATCACGCCCTCATCCTCTCATCCATCATTCCTTGAAACCGCATCCACCTTCCCCAGCATAATTAAATATACTTTATCCGTTCTTAAACGATGCTTTAATAAATTAAATTTAATTCACATATCTAATGAGAATGGCCCCTTCTCTTTAGTTTAATTATAGTATTAATTTAGCTTAATTTCAATAGAAAAATAAAGTAATTTCATATTTTTGTTAATCTTACACTATTTTATATGGATTTTATAGATGTTATCACCAATTCTCTTTTCTCTTTTCCTTTAGCCCTCTTTCTTTTTCCTCACATTAAATTTAATTTATATTTTCTTTATCTTTAGTTCATCCTGCGATACCACTTTGCAAAACAAGGATGAAGCGTTCTCTAATGCTTAAAATCATCCCATCCGCCCTCTTCAAAAGGTTAAAAAAACAGCAATATATCCGGACTGCCGACAAATTCCTGCCATTTTCCGGCTATATTGCTGTTATTTTTTCATTTATTTCTGGCCGTTTTCTGGCTGTCGGTTTTCCTGACGGATGGCCGAATTTATCACGACAGCAGCCTTTCTTCCAGATCCGGATCTGGTTCGTCAGCTTCATTCACATAAGCATCGTCCAATTCCGGCCACATTTCTTCTTTGTCCGGCTCCTCATCTGTCTCTTTTTCCGGTTCTTCCCATTCTTCTTCCTCCTTTTTCACATCATCCGGACATCCTGTCAGTTCTTCCTCCTTTTTCGCCGGCTCCGGTTCTGCAAAATCCCCTTTCTCCTTTGAATTCTCAGATGCCATATCGTTTGCTGCCGAGGCGGCTACCGCCTTGACCGATACTGCTCCCGCCTTTTCCTCCACATCGATCGTATCAATATTCACCTGTGTTCCGTCCATATCCAGAATCGTCACCGCAATGCTTCCCGACTGTGGATTTCCAAACCACACAACCGTCAAAATACCATCTTCATCGCTCTCATAAGCTACAGCCTTACTCGTCCTTGTTGACGAATCTCCGGAAACAGCGGTCGCTTCTGCCGGAGTTGCATTGGAAGGGGTCGCTTCTGCCGGAGTTGCATTGGAAGGGGTCGCCTTTGCTGCTTCCGCCTTTGTTCTCGTCTTTGTTTTCGTCTTTGTTTTCGTTTCGGCGGGCATAGCGTTGGAAGCCGTCGCGACTGCTGGTTCTGCATTGGAAGCGGTTGCTGTAAGCAAGCCTTCCTCTGCCTTATCATCCTTGGATGCCTGGTCCGAAATCACAGCCGTCACATAATCGGCATCTTCTACCATGGCGTAGAAGTTCCCGTTCGAGAACAGATTCAGTTCTACTGCCACACCCTGGCCTTCTTCATATTCGTCATAATAATCTGCCAGTTCCAAAATAATGGTTTCCGGCTCGGTAAACATATAAACATAGTCTTCCGATTGAATAATGCCATCGAAGGATTTTATCGCGGTCACGGCCACCCTTTCCACATTCACTCCTTGTGAATCCTTATTCATCCACCAGATATTCACATTGACGCTGTCGCCACTGGGTACTCCGGTCCATGTAGCGGCCGCTTTATATACACCGCCGGATGACGCTGCTTCAAAACTATCTGATTGCTTCCAGCTATAGCCGTCCTCACTGCTATCATCGACTGCATTTCCTCCCAGAACGCCATTAAAGTAACTATTGGAGGTTAATTCCACCGTGACATTTATTTCGGTTTTCCCTATTTCAATGCTGCTTAAATACTCCTTCAGATCCAACGGATAGGAATCATAGCCGTCTTCCGCATTTTTCTGATTGGGAATGTCACAGGGCGTCGCTACTTTCACCACGGAAATTTTATTGATGTCAACGCCTGTAGAGCCGCTGTCCATATTCCAGATGCTCACATTGATGCTGCTGCCGCTAGGCCTTACGGTCCATGTGAAAGTGGATCTGTATTTCCCCTGATTCATGGAAGCTTCAAATTTATTCCCCTGATTTGCTTTTGCCCACTCATATCCAGGATCGGCCGCCTTATGGACATTCCCTTCCAGGATTCCTCCAAATCCCTGATCGGAACTCAAATCCACAGTCACCAGCACAGTATCCCGTTCTTCATAATCCGGGCAATACTTCTTCAGAGTCAATTCATAACTGCCCGTCTGAGTGAAACTATGAATTATCTGTCCTGCCGATTTTTTTGTAACCGTCAGTTGATCAACATTTACTTTCTTCCCGTTCAGCCACCCCACTCTCAGAAGCATGGTCCCTCCGGACGGGCGCCCTATCCACTCCACTTCCACCCGGTTTTCACCATCACTCTCGAAGTCCTCCTGTGTCCAGCCGCCTACAGCGTTGCCCTTAAAGCTGCCGTTGAACCATGCGTCCGAACTCAAAGTCGCTTTGATTACCACCTCGTCTTCCGGTTTATAATCGGAACAGTAATCGGATAATGTGAACTCCCAGTCCTCTTCGGCCGTAAATTCATGTATGATCTGTTCCGCAGATTTTTTTACTACCGTCAGGTTATCAACCTTCACGGTTTTCCCGGATATCCACCCCACGTTCAGCAGCATCGTTTCGCCAGATGGACACCCCGCCCACTCTACCTCTACCTGATTTTCACTATTACTTTCAAAATTCTTTTGCGCCCAGCCTTCCACGGCATCGCCTTTAAGGCTGCCGTTAAACCACCCGTCCGAACTTAATGTCGCCTTGATTTCCACATTGTCCTTCGGTTTATAACCTGCGCAATAATCTGATAATTTAAATTCCCAATCCCCTGCCGCAGTATAGGTGTGAATGGATGGCTCCTCTGCTTTTTTCTCCACCGTCAGTCTGTCAACCTTCACAATTTTTCCAGATATCCAGCCGACATTCAGCAGCATCGTTTCGCCAGACGGGCATCCCGTCCATTCTACTTCCACCCGGTTTTCACCATTGCTCTCAAAGTCTTTCTGAACCCACCCATCTACGGCATTTCCCTTAAAGCTGCCATTAAACCATCCGTCTGAACTCAAGACCGCTTTAATTGTCACTTCTTCTTTTGGGTTATAATCCGGATAATATTTTTTTAATTCAAATTCCCAATCGCCGGTCGTATAGAAAGTGTGAACCCGTTCGTCAAAAGATCCCTCTTCTCCATATACAATTACAAATTTTGAAAATTTACTGACGGCAAAGGTAATTGTTGACGGATTACTATCCAAATCTTTCAGTTTGATCCGTTCTCTGCCATGATTCTCCACTACGGCAAAATCATACCCTTTGCCCTGCAATTCATCCGGCACTGACATTTTAAATTTCACCGGATCATCCGTCTGCGTGATCTGCGTCCGTTTTCCGTCATCCTCTTTGTAAACGTTAATATCCACAGCCTTTCCGGTGCTTATCTTGTCTGCCTGGCTGCCAAACAGAGCCTTTACCTCCGCCTGTTCTTTTGCCGACAGAGAAGAATTTTTCAGTTCAAAAATCACCTTCGTTCCTTTTTTGATCTCTTCGTCACTTAGGACAGCCGTTGCCGCTTCCTTTTTTGTCGAAGCCAGCATACCGGCGCTTCGGCTTCCTTCCACCTCCACCAATTCATTGAAATTAATCTTTCCTACAATCTCAACCTTGATATCCTTGATCAGCACATAGCTCTTGCCCTTCGGCATCTCTCCCAACTGAATGCCCAAATAATCATCATCCGGCTTCGCCGTACGGGTGATGGTTGTTGAATTCATGGAGCTGCCGTTATTCCAGGCTCCTCCCATATTGAAGGCAATTGATCCCGGTGCAGGTTTGTCAAAGGTTACCGTTACCTTTACCGTATCCTTTCCCGGCTCATAATCCGAATGCCACTTGCTGATCTGCGTTCCAAAACCGCTCCAGGAACTGGTCAGCACTCCGATCGGATCTTCATCCAGTTCTGTTTCATACGCAATCACCTTCACGCTTTTTATGGTCATCCCGCTCTCCCCCGCACTGATTTGCAGGTTGCTGACCTCCTGCGGAATCAGATAACTTGGCAGGAAATCCTGGATATCCTCGTAGGAAAACAGCGCCTGATTGCCGGATATGTAGACAGGGGTCACTCCCTGCTGCTTTCCGTCTGCCATGCTGAACTGCAGGTTTGGCTCCTCTCCTTCCTCTGCCTCAAATTCCACTATCAGATATGTGTTTTTCTTCAGGCTGCGGATTATTTGCTGAGCTCCCTTCAAATCCCCCCATTCCCAGCCCTTAAGGGTGAGGTTCTGCACATATTCGGCACCCGGCTGTCTCAGGATCTGATTATAGGCGCCGGTATTGGAAGAGTGATAGGAACCCTCCCTCACTTCCCGCTCTTTCTTCTCTTCTCCCGGATCTTCTACTTTATCATCACTGATCCAGATATCCAGAATCTGTGCGTCATTATAAGCCGCCAGCTGAATAGAGTCTACCTTTACATCCCAGCTCAAATGCAGCATATTCCGGAACGAATCCATCCGCATACTGGTAAATTTATCTCTGGTTGCCTCCTTGTAGGAAGCCTTGTAGCTTTTCCCGTTCCTCCACTCTCCGTTCACCGAAGCGCCCCAATTAAGAATCGTCCAGCCGTTAAAATCCGACACGGCGCAGCGGTACTGAACACAGAGGTATTTTTCATCCGGCGCATCCAAGATCCGTTCGATATCCGTACAATTCCACGCCTGGTTGGGCGCCCCGTCCTTAAATAAAGATCTCTCCCTGGGAATCTCCGACCCCACATGCAGCGTCAGTTCCTCGATCTGCCCGTCACTATAGGAACCCAGGTTCAGATAACTCACATTGCTCTCCGGCGTAATCTTCATCATTTTCCGCAGGTACTTTACACTGAAGGTCTGAGTGACCTCCCTGGTGGAATCGGAACTGTCTGCACTATACCCCGGCCCGTCTACCCACTCGCCGTCCACCGTGGCGCCCCAGCCCAGGACGCCCCAGTTCTCATGCTCCGGCGCACAGGAATACCTCAAAGTGATCCAGTCTGTATCTGCACAGTCCAGAATCCATCCGTCATTCGTCTCATATTTGCCGTTGGCCTCCCCGGAAAATAATACATAGTCCCCCGGCTCCTTATATTGGGTAGCCGCCAGGCGGCCGCCTCCGCCGCCAAATCCCGACACGCCAGGCCCTTTCTTCAGAATATCCACGCTTATGGAGATGATCCCAACCTTATAATTCGCCCACATATCCGTAATCTGGATATTCAGATAATCATTGTCCGGCGTCATGTCCTTGATCAGTTCCTTGCCGTCCCCGGTCAGGGTGCTCCACTCTCCGCCGATGTTCATCCCCAGCTGGCTGGACACATATTTGCTGTAATTTACTGTCACCCGGACCTCATCCCCAGGCTCATAATCCGGATTAAAATCCGAAAATTTTGTCTCAAATCCCTGCCACAGCCCGGTAAATTTGTGCAGATAGCTTCCCGTATCCGCCTCGCCCTTGCGGACAATCTCCGCGGAAATCTCCGTCAGGTTCACGCTTGCCTGGCCTTTCAGATCGGAAATCTGAATATTCAGATAATCACTGTCCGGCACCAGGGTAATGTTTCTTTTCTTTCCCTCGCCGCGGAATGAATTCCATACACCGTCAATGTACAATCCGATCTGGCTGGTAACGGCTTTATTGAAGGACACGGAAATCCTTACTTCATCCCCCGGCTCATAGCCATCCACAAAATCCGTCAATTTGCACTCATAACCCACCCATGCCGCAGTAAACTCATGAATGCACCGGGTATCCTCCGGTTCCTCAGCCTTTGTATCATCTTCCAGAACCTCCCCTTCCATTTCCACGGATTCCGGCGATGTCCCAGCCTCTTCCCGAACCGCTTCGGTCTCTGCTTCACTTTCCGGCTGGCTTTCCTCCCCTCCGGCTGCCCGGGTTTCCTGGACCAGGTTATTGGTAGACGCGATACATACTCCTCCGGAGGTAACTGCCAAAGCCAAGCAAAGCGCCATCGATAAAGCTCTCTTTGCCAGCATATTTTCCCAAAGTTTCGCAATATGCTTCATATTCCTTCCCTCCCCTTCTATTCCTGCTTCCTATCCTCTCTTCTTCACCGCCAGCACAGCCATGCAGCCCACAGCCACCAGGGCAATCAGTCCGGAAACGGCCGGTACGAAATACATCGTCCAGGAAATATTTCCTGCCGTTACCGCTGCCTCCTCCCTCTCTGCCGTACCTGCGCCATTTGCCCCGCCGCCGTCCGCGCTCTTATTGTCCGCCGCATCAGCTTCTCCGCCTACATGTTCCGTGATCTCAAACTCCGGCGCTGTCTTTTGGGATGCCACCACCTTAATATCATCATAATACAGAACACCGCGAACCTCGCCGTTCTCGTCGATAGCCGGTGAATCCCCGATCGCATTGACCCACAGTCCGAATCCGGAGATATCTGCTGCCGCTTCTGATGTCAGCTTCCCTTTCCCGTTCTTATCCTGAAATTCTCCAAAAGGCATAGTAACCAGCATCGGGTCCGTGGTGGACGCATACTCCGGATACTCCTGCAGATACGCTTCATAGGAACCGCCGCTGGCCGTGCTGATCTGCACCACCGTCTTCTGATTGTTTCCGTCCGGCTTCACCCAAAACTGCAGGGCATCACAATCCGACCAGTCCGCTTCCTTGGGGAATTCACAGCCTGCCCAGCCGTTGCTGGTTTCCATGTAATCAAACTTCAGGGCATATTCCCCATCATGTTTCCACTCATCTGACAGGCTGATGCTCAGTTCGCAACCGCCATCCTTATTGCTGCTCCAGCTGTCCAGCAAAAGATTCATCAATCCTGCATAAGCTTCAAAATCGTCAACCAGAAGCGGGTCCTCCGGTCTGGGGGCAATATTGAAGATCAGGCGGATTTCCTGCAGCTTCTCGCCGTCTGCATACAACCCGATCTTTCCGTCTGCCACCTCCCCCAGCTTTGCCAGGGCATTCTCATCCAAAACGGCTTCCGCCTTTTTCCCGGCCACATCTGCCGCGATAACAGCCGATTCTCCGCTGCCCTCCAGCCGGAACTCCACATTGGACGCCTCCTGGTTCAGATTTGCCATTAAGACCTGCTCTTCCAGGATTCTCTCTCCGGCCACCGGGCTGGTGATATAACCCGTCACCCTTCCGTAAAGCAGGCTGTCTGCTTCCGCCAGCCTTCCGGCAAGGATATCCTTCATCACTCCCGCCTGATCCTTCGCAAATATGCTTTTCTCATCATTGTACATGGAAATAAAAGAATCCAGCAATTCATGCCCAAACAGTTTGCCGCCCTCCCTTTTCTCCGTCACAAAGGGAGAATAATACCCGCCGCTTCTGGCATAATTGGACCACAGCATAAAATAACAGCAATCATACTCTGGTTTCGTCATAATATCCAGGACTTCCGTATACCACTCCGGCCTCCGGTTCCCCGTTTCCGGGATTCCCCCCGCCTTCATGGGCGACATCCCCGTCTCCGTCACCGCCATCAGCTTTTTATGCTCCTTTGCAAAAGCATCCGTCAGCTTTATGGTATTTTCAAAACTCTGCCGGAAGGTATATCCTTCCGAATCCGGCGCCGGATTATTGTCATAAGTGTCAAATCCTACCAGGTCTACATACTCGTCACCCGGATACCGTTCCTCATACTCCTCCAGGCTTGCCGCCTCCGAACCTGGCCCATAGAGATATAACAGATTATGGACATCCTTCTCATCCCGCAAATATTCAACCGTATATTTGTAATTACTTTTGTAGGTTTCCGCATCACAAAACGCCTTGCCCCACCAGAACCAGCTTCCTGTGTTCTCATGAAGCGGCCGGAACAGCACCGGCCCCTTAACCTGCTTTACATAATCTGCAATCACATCCAGATGGGCGCGGTAGGCCTCGTTAAATGCCCCGCCCGGCAAAATCTGGTTCGCGCAATTCCCGGTCAGCACATAGGAATCCGCCGCAGTAAAATCAAACCCGTCATAGCTGTGAGAAAAATTCCCTTCCAGCTTCACGGCTTCCGAAAAGTTCGGCATATGGCTCGACAGGGTAACGATAGCCCCCCGGTCAATGGCCTCGTTGCTGAACAGAGCCGCCGCCCTGATGTTCCCCTCATTGGTATCCGGGATATTTGCCTCCGGGTGCCTTTCATTATACTTGCTGGCAAACCCGCCAAACAACCCGCCGCAGTCCATTCCCACAACCGCCGCCAAAGACCCTGTCACATCCTCCGTATCAGAATCCGACAAATCTGCCGCCCCGGCTTTCAGCACCATGTCCTCCATATGCCCGTAAAGGGTGGCATCCGATTCCCCCACCGCTTTCAAATATTGATAGAGCGCAACCGTCGAAGCATCCGCCTTCGGGTCTGCCAGCTTCACCTCTTTTGCATAGTCAAAAGATTTCCCGTTCACTGACAACGCTCCTTCACTGCCGGAAATCACCGTCTCCGTCTTCACCAAAACCGTGCTTTCCTTCAGAAATTTTTCTCTTTTCACATTACTCAGTGTGATATTATCCAACCACACATATCCATGGTAATCCGTATATTCTCCCACAATCAGAAGCATCAGCTTTCCCGGCTTCTCTCTCTGGGTATATTTCTCATCACAATTCAGGGACAGATTCACCAGTTTCCATCCATCCACATCCTCCGCAGGCGCCTCCATGACCCTGCAGCTTTGTTCTCCAAAAATATTATCGGAAAATGCCTTCACCACCAGCTGGCCCGTAGAAAATGCCGCCGGGTCATAATAAAGGTCAAAATTCAGTGTCTTGTAGGAAGAATAGTCGATCCCTTCCTCCTCTGCTAGGCAGATTCCCGTCTGGCTGTAACTGTTATCCGTATTCAAAGAATAGTCCAGGTTCAGCCGCAGCATCCCCTTTTCCTCGTCATATTCGCAGCTCCCGCCGCCCTTGTAGCTGTCTCCGGACCAGCTGTCATCATATACCCAGCCCTGCGTCCCATCCTCAAAATCCCAGACCCTCGCCACTTCCCCTGCCTCCGGTTCTCCGAACGCAGTCACAGAGCAGACGGGAGAACCCGCCAAAGCAATTGCCATCATCAGGGCGGCCGCTTCCCTAATCCTTATTGATCCTCTCTTCACCCCTGCACACCTCCAGATATGCTTGTTCTGATTCTTGTTTTGGGGGTACGTCCCTGGCAAAAAAACGTCTGTGCCGGGACATCCCCCTCGCACTCCTCAAAGCAGAAATTTCAGCTTATCCCTTGACTGCCCCTGCAGCCATACCTCCATACACTCTCTTCTGAAACACCAAAAACAGGATCAAAATCGGCGCGATGGTAATCAGCACACCTGCACAGATATAATTGTACTGGTTTCCATAAGGCCCCGTAAAGGTATATAAAGCAGTCGAAATAGTCTTCAGCTTCGGAGTCTGCAGATACAGATTGGAAGCATAATACTCATTATAAACACTCACACCCTTCAGCAGCAGGGACGTCATAATCGCCGGCTTCAAAAGAGGAAACAGAATTTTAAAAAACACGCCGAAATACGTACATCCATCCATAATCGCCGACTCATCCAACGACACCGGCAGGTTCTCAAAAAACTGCAGGAATATGTAAATGGAAATAATATCCGTACCCATCAGCACGATCATATACCCATACAGATGATTCACCAGCCCCAGAGAATACATGATCTGATAAATAGTAACCTGCATGGCAATACCAGGAAGCAGCGCCGCAAACATAAACAGATTCTGAACCAGTCCCCTCCCCGGGAATTTGAACCGGTTCAAAACATAGGCCAGCATAGAACCCATGAAAATGGAAGCCGTCAAAACCACCACCAGTACCAGGCCTGTGTTCAAAAACCCCCGCAGCATGTTGGCCTTCTGAAATGCAGTCACAAAGTTATCAAAATTTAAAAAGGACTGAGGCAAATCCAGAACGGAGGTAGCCGCATACTCCTCATTCGTCTTAAATGCCGTCAGGACACACACGCAAACCGGAATCAACGCACATAAGGCAGCCAACGTCAAAAACACATATTTTAAAATTTCAAATACCAGCGAAATCCCTTTCTTTTTCTTCATCATACCGCCGCCCCTTTCCGTGCTTTCCCTTTCTGCGCCGCCTTTTTCCTTTTTCTCACCGCTGCCCTGGACTCATCATCCGTGCCATTGTCAAACACATAGGCAAAGAACAGCTTCTGGGCGACGGTACAGAGAATAATGATAACCAACAGCACGATTGCCATGGCACAGGCCAGGCCCACCTTCTGATTCTCATGAGCCAGACGGTTCATGATTACGAAATAAGTGCCGGTTCCCATAGTGCCGTTTGTGATAACGTAGGGCGGCTCAAATGCGCTCAAAGAGCCACTGATGGAAAGAATCAGATTCAGTACGATAATGGACTTAATGCTGGGCAGAATGATGTAGCGGAACCTGTGCCAGTTGTTGGCTCCATCCAGGGCCGCCGCCTCATAAAGGTCCGTATCCACCGACATCATGGCCCCCAGGAACATGACCATATTCTGCCCCGTATACCGCCACACCGAGGTTGCGGCCAGGGCCACATTGTTGATGCTCTGATCCTGGAGCCAATAGGGAATATCCTCCAGCTTCATTCCGAACATCTGAAGCAAAGAATCCAGCACAAACCCACGGGCATAGAAAAATTTGAAAATAAAACCCACCGCGATGCCGCAGATCAGATAAGGGAAGAACAAAGCAGCCTTAAACACCGATTCCCCCTTCACCTTAAATACCATCAAAGTGGCAAAAAACAACGCCAGCGCCAGCTGAACCACCGCGCCTCCCATATAATACACACTTACCAGCAAAGCACGGAAAATCTCAGTCCGGTGAAATACATCCACATAATTGGCCAGCCCCACAAATTTCTTCGGCCCGATATATTTCATATTGTAGAAGCTGAACTGCACCATTCTCAGAAACGGAAGATAGGTAAATACAACCAGCAGCAAAAGAGGTGCAAACAAAAAGGTCACAATCACTAAAAACTGCTGCGCCTCCCTGCTTCTCATCTTCTCGGCAAATGTTTTCTTCCTTGCCATGGCATTCCCAACTTTATCCATGTTGTATCCTCCTTTCCGCCCTTATCAATATTTCAGAATATCCACACCCAGGCTTTCCTGGGCTGCGGACCACTTGGCATTCCACTCTCCCATCAATGTATCCAGATCCTTGGTTCCATAAAGAGCGCTCTCCAGAATCTCACAATCCGGATAGTCATTGTTGTTGATGCCAACCTCGCTCTCATTGTTCACATCATCAAATAACGTTTCCTCACCCTCGACAGCCGGATTGTTGGTGAGAATCTCCACGCCGTCAAACTCAGACAAAGAATCCGGAAGAGGCTCGGACTTCAACGCCGGGATGGTATCCTCATCTGCAAAGATCGGCGACTCTTCCAGCAGCCATTTCAGATAAACCATAGCCGCAATCTGGTTATCCTCCGCAGCCTTGTTGTTAATGGCGTAAGAATAATTTCCGTCGCCGGAAGCATACCGCTTGCCATCTACCGTGATCGGGAAGGGCATATATCCCACATCTTCCGGAGTCGCACCGGCTTCCCTGCACTGCCCAACTGCCCAGGAACCCAGAACCATAGTGGCAATCTCGCCCTTGTTGATCATGCCCTTGGAAGCCTCCCAGTCACTGCTGGCCGGGTCATCCTCCACCAGCTTCCTGCTGACTGCCTCATAAAGCACATAATAAACAGCATATGGGCCAGACATATCATCCCTCCTGGCAAAGGGGTCTTTGGTGTGGGCCAGATTGTTCAGCATAAAATCCGGATCTCCGGTAGCCGTAATCCCGATATACTGATCCCATGCTCCCATGGGCCAGCCTGCCGCAAAATTGGTATACAGCGGAATCGCACCCGTGTTATCCTTAATCTTCTGCAGGCATTCCAGAAACTCGTCCGGCGTCGCAGGCAACGTTGTAATACCCGCTTCCTTCCAGATCCGCTTGTTATAAATCACGCCTCCCGCCGTTCCGCCGTTAGGAATTCCGTACTGGATTCCGCCGTAATTCTTGTCAGACAGGAAATTATAAATCTCATTCAGGGTAGCAAAATCTCCCAAAGGTGAGAAATACTCTGACATCTCGCTCTTGGCCACAGAAGTGGGTATATAGCAGATGTCTCCCCAATCCCCGGTAGGCAGCCGCAGATTCAAAGCTTCCTCATAATCCGTGACCGCCTCATACTCCACCGTGATATTGGGATACAATTCCATGAACTGCTCCGCATATCCCTTATAGGTGGTATCCACAATGTCCGTACGGTTCGTCAGAACCTTAATACTGGCTGTGATATCCTGATAATCCGTCCCCAGTTCAATACTATCAATGCTGGGGAGATTCGCCGCTACGACGTTTCCGCCGTCGCCTGACCCCTCCCCGCATGCCGCCAACAAAAAAGCCATTGTCAGTGCGATTCCTAAAGCAACCATTTCCTTAGCTTTCATAAACTTATCCGCCCTTCTTTTTAATTTTAAATTAATTATAATATTGATTTAATTTAATTTCAATAGAAAAGTGGGCCTTTTTGTATTTTTGTTGAAGTCACACTATTCTATTCGTATTTTTTATACATATTAACCAATTAAATCTTGACCACCTTAATTTATTAATCTTTTTTAGTTAATTATATTTCATTAATTTAATTTCTATTTAATTCAAAATTAGCTTTACTAACCGTTTTTTCGCTCACCATCCCTTTTTCGGCCCTCCCTCCTCTCTCCTCCCCCTTTTTTCGCTCCCGCAAACGAAAAACCTCACAAAAAAAGAAGCCTTTTTTCCATCAAAGGCCTCTCCCCCACATTCTCCAGGCACCCCCGCACGCTGCCTCTCATTTTATTCGTCTTTTATTCTCCGCACGCTCTCCTTCACCACGACAACCCCGGAAACCAGCCTCATATCCGACGGCGCTTCTCCATGATCCGCCAGCGAAACCACAATCTTAATGGCGCACCGCACCATCTCTTTGATATCCACCTCATAGCTGGTAATGCTGATATCACACAGGCCCTCATAAAGGTAATTGTCAAAACCCACTATGGAGATATCCTCCGGAATCCGATATCCCCTGCTTTCCAAAAGATTCACCAGTTCGCTGGCCGTCAGGTCACAGTTGCAGGCAAAGGCCGTAGGCATCCTCTCCGGCAGCCGGATATTCCCGATCTGCCCCTCCATGGTACGGTCATTGATCACCCAGTCCGGATTCACCTCCAGGCCACTTTCCAAAAGCGCCTTCCGATACCCGAAATACCGGTCCGTAATACTGTTGCTGGCCATCAGCGTTCCCACATAGGCAATCTCTTTGTGTCCCTGTTCGATCAGATAATTCACCATCTTGTACATTCCATAATAATTATCCGCCATCACAGAAGGACAAGGCAGTCCCTGCATGGCAAAATCCACCAGCACCACCGGCATGTCCGGCTGCCGGTTCAAAAACTCCAGATACTCCCTGCCGATCTCCCCAATCACAATCAACCCCTGAATCTGCTGCTCCACCGCAAACAAAGGCAGTTCCAACGCCTCCTCCCGCTCATGGCGAAGCACCTCAAACAGGATCACGCAGCTGTGAAGGCCCGCAATCAGCGACAATTCCTGATAAACCTTCCAGTAATAAGAGGGGTACGCCCCCAGATATTTCTCCCCGATAATCACTCCTACGTTTAGAATCCGCTTCCCCCCGGATACGGAGGCACTCCCCCTGGCCTGATACCCCATCTCCGCCGCTACTTGCTTAATCCTGGTCCGCAATTCCTCGCTGACCCCCTTCTGCCCCGCCAATGCATTGGAGACCGTCACCGTGCTCACCTGCAGCTTTTCCGCAATATCCGACAAACGCACTGCCTTCTTCATCTTAATTACCCACCCGATTTTTAATATATTTTAATCTTATTATATTTAATTAAATATGTCAATATCAGGGAAGGGGGTATGGAGACTATTTCATGGGAGATATTCATGGAAGTAAAAATCAAAATACCATTATTGGGGTAGGAGCATAGGTCCTTAACCATAAAATCAGATCGTACGCAATCTGGATATTCCGGAAAATGCGGTCTGCACCATCATCTGCATAGATACATTCGCATACCGGGCGGCAACCGACACACACACACACACATAGATACATTCGCATACCGGGCGGCAACCGACACCAAAGCTGTTCAATGCCAGCCACGCAAGATAGGAACTGCATACAATAACCGAAAAGCCGCCAACAGCCAGGATTCTCCCGGTTGCCGGCGGCTTACCTTATTTCTGCCTCTTACCACTCACTCTGTCTCTTTCCCTTACACCTCAAAAATCAAATCCCCATAGCTCGGGAAAGGCCACAATTCCTTATCCACAATCATTTCCAGCCGATCCGCCGGCGCCCGCAGGGCTGCCATCGCCGGCACCACTTTATTATGGTAAGCATGTGCCTTCGTCTTCCCATCTTCCATCCGTGCACATTGATCCACGACATCCGTAAGGCCAGCCAGAGCCACCCTCATATCCGACAACAATGCGGAGGTCTCCGTCAGAAGTTCCGCCTGCACACTGCTGTCCGCCTCCGGGCACGCCGTCTTCACTGCATTCAGCGAATCCGCAAGTTCCGTCGTATACCGGATTGCCGCCGGGATGATCTGCTTGCTGGCCATATCAATCATAGTTCTGGCCTCAATATTGATCACCTTGGAATAGGCCTCATACTCCACCTCCGCACGGGACTCCAGCTCCGCCCTGGTAAATACGCCAAACTCCTCATACAGCTTCACGGCTTTCTCCGTGGTCAGCGCCGGAATAGCCTCTACCATGGAGCGAATGTTGGGAAGCCCCCTCTTCTCTGCTTCCTCCACCCAGGCGTCCGCATAGCCGTTGCCGTTGAAAATAATCCGCTTATGCTCCTTCAGCAGTTTCTTGATCAGGTCATGAACGGCCATATCGAAATCTTCTGCCTTCTCCAGTTCATCGGCTGCTTCCTTAAACGCTTCCGCCACAATGGTATTCAGAACCACATTCGGCGGCGCAATGGAATCGGAGGAACCCACCATACGGAACTCGAACTTATTGCCGGTAAAGGCAAAGGGTGAGGTACGGTTCCGGTCTGTAGCGTCCTGATCCAGATCCGGCAGCGTCGCGACTCCGGTCTTCAGCGTACCGCCCTTCTTGGAATGGGTGGCCTCGCCGGTGCTGCACAGCTGGTCAATCACATCCTCCAGCTGCTCTCCCAGGAATACGGAAATGATTGCCGGCGGCGCCTCGTTTGCGCCCAGACGATGATCATTTCCCACGTCCGCCGCTGACTCCCGCAGCAAATCCGCATGGACGTCCACCGCCTTCAGGACACAAGCCAGCACCAGCAAAAACTGTACGTTCTCATGGGGGGTATCCCCCGGGCTCAGCAGATTCACCCCGTCATCCGAAGTCAGGGACCAGTTGTTATGCTTACCGGAACCATTCACTCCCGCAAAGGGTTTCTCATGCAGCAGGCAAGTCAGTCCATGGCGGCCGGCCACCTTTTTTAAGGTCTCCATCACCATCTGGTTGTGATCCACCGCCAGGTTCGCCTGGTCATAGATCGGAGCCAGTTCATGCTGGGCCGGAGCCACCTCATTGTGCTGGGTCTTCGCTGTCACGCCCAGCTTCCACAATTCCTCGTTCACTTCCTTCATATAAGACCCGATTCTCTCACGGATCGCGCCGAAGTAGTGATCCTCCAGTTCCTGCCCCTTGGGCGGCATGGCGCCAAACAAGGTACGGCCCGCATAGATCAGGTCTTTTCTCTGCAGATACTTTGCCCGGTCCACCAGGAAATACTCCTGCTCCGGCCCCACGGAGGGGCATACCCGCTTCGCTGTGGTATTGCCGAACAGCCGCATGATCCGCAAAGCCTGTGCGTCGATCGCCTGCATGGAACGCAGCAGCGGCGTCTTCTGATCGAGGGCCTCTCCTTTGTAAGAACAGAATGCGGTCGGAATACAGAGGGTCACGCCGATGGCATCCTCCCGCAGAAAGGCCGGAGAGGTGCAATCCCAGGCCGTATAGCCACGGGCCTCAAAGGTGGCCCGCAGGCCGCCGGAGGGAAATGAAGAGGCATCCGGCTCACCCTTGATCAGTTCCTTGCCGGAGAACTCCATAATCACCCGGCCCTCAGCATCCGGCGCTGAGATAAAGGAATCATGCTTTTCCGCCGTCACCCCGGTCAAAGGCTGGAACCAGTGAGTATAGTGGGTAGCGCCCCTCTCAATCGCCCACTCCTTCATGGCATGGGCCACCACATCCGCAATCGACGGGTCCAGTTCCGCCCCATCCTCAATCGTCTTCTTCATCTTTTTGAAAACGCTCTTGGGCAGACGTTCCTTCATCACTGCCTCATTAAACACATTCTTGCCGAATATCTCCGTAATCTTTACGATCTCGCTCATAAGTTTTCCTTCCTCTCCCTGGAATCTCTGCCCTGTGGGGCATGCCCGTCCGCAGTAGCAGAAAAAGCGTCCTTCCCTCAATAAAGGAAGAACGCCTTTGTTCCCTATTAAAATATACCATCTATCCCAAAAATGCAAGCGTTTTTTTCACTTTTTCTCCGATTTGTCTTGTTTGCCCTGTTTTTTCATCATCCTGACAAAAAAAACGGCATTTTGTCAAAAAAGAGACACTCTCCCGGAAGTTTGACAGTTGAATAGAAAGAAAAACACCTGCAGGCCGCATAAAGCC
>CAMSTY010000032.1 GCA_947063875.1 uncultured bacterium | reverse complement strand
TACTGGAACAGAAGATAGGAGTTTGGTGGAAATTGACATTTGATAATTCATATTAAGTCATGTAAGAATGGAATAGCAGAAATACAGATTTTATGAGAAACAGATTCCGATTTTCAAAAACCAGGCGGATTTTACTACCTGCCTGGCATGTAACGGGTTATATTGAAATTTCCTGCACGCCTCTAACCTGCCGGGCAAAGAGCGGGACTCGAGGGCATGGCCGGCCTGCCCTATTTGCGCAGCCGAAGCTGCGTCTTCTGACGGGAACTGATATCCATCATGATGCTGTTGTCTGAGATATGCTGATAGTTAATCCCCAGGGAATAATCTACCAGCACTTTGATATTATCCTCCTGCTCATCCAAGTCAATCCGCGTCGTAGTGAAATCCACAATCATATCTCCCAGCGGCGTTGCATAGCGGGTCTGGCTCTTTTTATCCAGTTCAAATACCATGTGGGAGCCGATCGCGCCTTTTTTCTGGATGTCCATCCGGTTCCGGGTAATCTTCACTGTATTATGCACACTTCCTTCAAGACCCTCCATCACCTCATCATAGATCACATAGTGTTTTCCGTTTTTAAAGAAATAGTCTCCTGTCGTGATTATTTCCACATCATGTGTTTCACCATCCAGGGCCTGCAGGCCGCTGATTCTGATCAGAACGTCTCTTGTCATATACTTTTCCCTTCTACGTCATCCGCTTTGATGGTTCAGTATTGCTCAATATTGATTCTTCTGGTCTCCTTCACCTGGCCCGGCAGGATCGCAGTGGCAAAGCTGGTAAATTTGTCTGCCAGGTCACTGACATAAAACTGATATTTTTCTTCCTCAGGGGAGGCATCGCCCTCTCTTTCCAGCTGATTGCGTTTTAAAAGCCCCCTCAACTCCAGCGCCGTCTCATAGGCAGGGTTCACCAACGTCACCTCATCCCCCAGCAGCCGTTGCAGCGTGGAACGCAGCAGCGGGTAATGGGTGCAGCCAAGCACCAGGGTATCGATATATTTTCCCTTTAATCCGCTTAAATAGCGGGAGGCGATCTCATCGGTCACGGAATCATGTAATAAGCCTTCCTCCACCAATGGCACAAGCAACGGGCAAGGTTTGCCAAACACCTCGATATCCGGCTTCATCCGCTGCATCACCTCTGTATAAATACCACTGCCAATTGTACCTTCGGTTCCAATTACGCCAATCTTTTTGTTGCGGGTTGCCTGTACCGCTGTACGGGCACCGGCATTAATCACTCCGATCACGGGAATATCCGTCTCCGCCTGTACCGTGTCCAGGGCATAGGAACTGGCTGTATTGCAGGCAATGACGATTGCCTTAACCTCCTTTGTCCGCAAAAAACGGATAATCTGGCGGGAATAACGGATTATGGTGTCCCGAGACTTGCTTCCGTAGGGAAGCCGGGCCGTGTCCCCGAAATAGATAATCCGTTCTTCCGGAATCTGCCGGATAATCTCCCGCGCTACCGTCAGACCGCCTACTCCGGAATCAAACACTCCCACCGGTGCATTTCTGTCCATCGCTTTCGTCCTCTTTCTCTTTTCCTCTATCTTGGCTTGCGCTCAAATGCCAGCAGGATCAATTTATCAATCAGCAGGCGTTTCGACAGACCCATCGCCTCCCAGAGCATGGGGTACATGCTGATAGCCGTAAATCCGGGCATGGTATTGATCTCGTTAAAGATCACCTCTCCGTCCTCTTTCACAAAGAAATCCACCCGTGCCAGTCCGTAACCATCCACTGCATTAAAAATCTGTTCTGCTGCTTTTTTGACGCGCGCCGCCGAATCGCCCGGCAGTTCCGGCCCGATTACGGTGCGCGATTCTTCATTATAATATTTTGCGTCAAAATCATAAAACTCTGCGGCTGCCAGGATCTCTCCCACGCCGGAGGACATAACCGGCTTCTCACCGCCTCCCAGAACAGCGCACTCGATCTCGTGGCCCACAATCGCTTCTTCCACCAAAATCTTGCTGTCATGCCGGGACGCCTCTTTTAAGCCGGCCAGCAGCGCTTCCCTGTCCTCTGCTTTGCTGACCCCCCGGGAAGAACCGGCATTGGCTGGTTTTACAAACATAGGATAAGGAAGTTTTTCTTCGATCTGTCGAATGACGGCATCCGGATCTTTGCGCAGCCTCCATACCAAAACCGGGACATAAGCAGCCTGGCGGATTCCGATACTATCTACCACCAGCTTGGTGTAAAGTTTATCCATGGAAACAGCCGATGACAAAACCCCCGCTCCCACATATGGAATCTGCGCCAGTTCCAATAATCCCTGGACCGTCCCGTCTTCTCCGTAAGGCCCGTGCAGAATGGGAAATACAACGTCAATTTTCACTCGTTCGCTTTTTCCGCCCTCTGTCAGAATCACGCATTTTTCTGTAGCATCCGGAGAAATAACGGCCTCCGTCTGGCTTTCACGCCAGGTATCCGAACGGATGTCCTCTACGGATTCCACTTTCAGCCAGCGGCCGGCTTCAGTGATGCCGATCAGCAGCAGTTCATAACGAAGGGTATCTATTTGTTCAATCACATTCGCTGCCGACATACAGGACACGATATGCTCCGATGACTGGCCGCCAAACAAGACTGCAATTCTTTTTTTGGACATGTGAGGATTCTCCTTTTTAGAGTTTATTGTTTTGCAAAAGTCCCCGCAGCGCCGCCTCTCATTTCCATAAAAATAACCGCACCGCTCAATTGCTACGTTTAATTATATCATATCTGTCAATAATTGAAAGTGGAATTAAAAAAACAAGATTTTTTGAGGAGAAGATAAAAATGAATGGTATTTCTAAACGATTCCCGCACACCGGCAAACCCTGGCAGCTTTATCTGGCAATTTCCATGGGATGCTTTCTGTTTGCAATGCTGCTTTCTCAGGGAAAGCTTCAAAAACAGCGCGAAGACCTGGCCGCAAGCTTGTCTCCTTCTGTTCTGCGTTTCCACATCCTGGCCGACAGCGACAATGCCGCCGATCAGCAGGTCAAGCTGGAAGTACGCAGCCTGGTTCTCGACTATCTGAAGGAACACCTTCCCGAATATCCCGACAAGCAGGACACCATCAGCTGCCTGTCCGAAAACCAAAAGGAAATCGAACAGCTTGCCGATGATTACTTAAAGCAACGCGGTTTTGATTACCGCACCAGCCTCCAGCTTACTCATTGCTATTTCCCTACCCGCAGATATGGAAAATTGGTTTTCCCCTGCGGCTTTTACGACGCCGCCCGCATCACCTTAGGAAAAGGCAGCGGGCATAACTGGTGGTGCGTGCTTTATCCTCAGTTTTGCTTTGTCGACGCCGCCTGTACCGCCGTCCCCCAGGAAAGCGCCCGCCTGCTCCAGCGGGAATTAGGGGAAGAAGGCTACCTCGCGCTTCAGGACAACCGTCCCGAGGTTCAGATTCGCTTCCGCCTTTTCCCCCATCTTACTTTGAACCCTCCCAAAACAGGCGCATTTGCTCCCCAGTCCTGAAAAGCGAAACATAGCCTTCCTCAGTCGCTGACCGTCGCAAACCCCAGCACGCCCCAGTCATACGTCTCCATCGCCTGCAGAAGGCTCAGATTCGCAGACTCCTTCTCTGCCTTCTTCTGATAATAGGAAATCTGCGTCCCGATATACTGCGTCTGGGACAGCAACCCCAGCTGATATTGCCTCTCTGCCGCCTGATGGCTGAGTTTTGCCGCCTCAAATCCCGTTTGCGCCGCCTCATAAGCGGCCTTCTTATCCTGCACATCCTGATAGAGCCGCTGCATCTCAATCGTGAGCTTCTGGTCTCCTTCCTCGATCATCCGGCTTCTCGCCGCTACCTGATCATTGGTATTCCCTTTTGCGGAAGTCCGCTGTGCAATCAAGGTCTGGTTATTGCCAATCGCCTTTATGGTATCCTGTTCCAGATTCATCCCTTCCAGCCTGCTCATATCAAACTCCGGAATCGGGCAAATCTCCGGATTGGAATCCGGATCATATCCAAGCAGCATGCACAGCGTCCTTCTCACGCTCTCCTGCTGGCTGCTGAGAGCGGCAAGCTGGGAACGCGCGGCAAGCAAGCTGCTGTTAGCCCCTGCCAGGTCTGTCCCAGTAGCCATCCCCAACGCCGCCATCCGGTTCGTCATATCCGCCTGTTGTTCATAAAGCAGCACCATGGTCTCCAGGGTAGCTATGTTTTGCCGGATCGTTTCGTAGCCGATCATCGCGCTCTGCGTTCCGGCTGTCACCTGGCGTTCTGCCCTCCGCAGCGCACTCGTATTTCGCTGATTGGTATCCCAGCCGTTGACCGTATCCCGCATTCCCTGAATCACACCCTGAAATCCCCTATCCAATTGATGCCCGGTTGAGGTCAGCAGCTTGCTTCCCGTCAGGCGGCCAGCCGAGATATACCCGTCAGCCGTCTCCTTCACAGCAGGATACTGACTCTCCAGTTCCGTCACAATGCCGGCATAATCTTCCTTACTGTTCTGATACGTATCCCACGCCTTAGAAATATCCGGATTATATTCATGAACCAAATCCGGGATCTCATCATATTCAATCCGGTTATCCTGCAATCTGGCCAAGGTCGCCGCGTCATAACGTTCTGCCTCGGGAGGCGCCCCCGGCCCGGTCGGCGCTGCCTGCGCCGGACATACTCCGACCGCCAAAACAGCTGCCAGAACCATTGCCGCCTTGGAAATCCGCATCACGCCCGGGTTCATCCATTCCTGATTCCTGCCCATCTCGTTTCCTCCTGACTACGAAACACTCGCAAGTCCATTCACTGCCCAGTCATAAGTCTCCATAGCCTGAAACAGATTCATATCGGCAATCTGCAAGGCAAGCTGTTTGTTCTGTACCGCATATTGCTGATTTTCCAGTTCCGTCCGACTGGCATTCCCCTGCTGGAAATTAATCTCCAGAGAATGCAGATTCCTGTTTTCCAATTCCAACTCTGCCACCGCCTGATCATAAGCCAGCTGCGCTGTCAATACATTCTGATAATTCGTCACCAGAGACGAACCGATCTTCTGCTCATTATCAGCAATCGTTTTGGTAAGGCTCTCTATGGTATTCGGACTGTCAGCATTGGCAAGCTTCTTCTTATTGACCTTCAGAGCATAATTATTTTCTATCGCCGCCGCTTTATCCTCCTGAGGATTCATCCCGGCAATCCGGTTTTTGTCTGCTCTCGGAATATCCCGGATCTCAGGCTGGGCATCATACTTCCATCCCAGCATAACCAGCAATTTCTGACGGACATTCTCAATCGCCGACCGGGCAGAATCCAGGTTGCGGTTTGCCGTCATCCGTGCCTCCTGAGCATTGAGCACATCCACTTGGGTTGCCAATCCATTGGCACGGCGGACATCAGCCGTTGCCATCGCTGTCTGTGCCTGCCTCAATGCCAGCTCCGCCTGCTGCAGCTGCAGCAAGCCTTTGGCATAATTCACCATATTACTCTGCGCCACTGTCACCAGCGTCTTCTCCGCCTGCTTATAATTCAGATAAATAATCTCACTGTCTTCCAGGTTATCATCCGCCTGCTGCTCCAGGTTCTTCGCCTGAACCTCCGCCATCAATACAGAAGCCACCACATAACCATAAGTCGGCTCATCCGCATCCGGATATTCCACACTAGCATAAATCTCATTCGCCATATCCCGATACTTCGCCGATACATCCTCCTTAGTATTGCCATACTTCTTCTTAAACTCATTCAAATCCAATTGATTCGTCTGCACCGTAGCATTATACTCCGCAATCAACCCCTCAATCTCATCATACTCTAGCACATCATCCCTCAGCCTAGCCCATTCCCCCTCCGACCGCGCAAACTCCGGATTAGCACCATACGCCGCCACCGGCACAGCACCGGCCACCGCCAGAACCATACCACACACAACAATATACTTCCCGACTCTCATTCCGCCTCACATTCCTTTCTATTCCCCAGCCGCCATCCATGCACCAACCCCATCCCGCCCCTATTACAGCCCCCCCCCCCTGCCTTTCCCTTTATCCTTATACCCTCTGTTCTCATTACCCCCTTTACTTTATTAAACCCTCTACTCCTATTGCGCCCTTACATCCTTAGAGCAAGCCAGGGACGCAGCAGCTGAGGGATAAGAGAACGCCTGAAGACCGCGGGGCCACGTCGGCACTCCGAGCGAGAGCGCGTCTGAAGGTGTTCTCTTATCCCTCAGCCGCGGACCCCCGCCAGGAACCTTCCTCAATCATAGCTAACCCCCTTTTTCTTCCTACGCCCACTCATCAACAAATAATACCCCGGCAGCATAACCAACGCCAAAACCGTGGACGCAACCAATCCACCCACATCCACCAGGGCCAGTCCCTGCATGCTCTTCCCGCTGTCGCCATATGCCATAGCCATAGGAATCATAGCCACGATCGTAGTCAGCGTTGTCATAAGAATCGGCCGCAGACGGGTGGCTCCCGCCTCAATCAGTGCCGTGTGAAGATCCATCCCCTGCCGGTACTGGTTCACCGTATCCACGTAGAGAATACCATTATTCACCACCGTCCCCGAAAGCATCAGAAAACCCAGCAAGGAAGCCATACTAATCGGCACATCCGTCAGATACAAAAGTCCGAAAGAACCAATCAAAGCAAAAGGAATGGTCGTCATCACCATGATAGAGAATTTCGGTGATTCAAACTGGGCCGCCATAACTACAAACACCAGAAATACCGCTGTGCCGATAGCGCCAAACAGGTTGCCGAACTCCCTGGCCATAGCTTCATCCATACTGTTGACCGCCCGGGAGAGCGTAGGACTCATATACTTTGAAACCACCTCGTCATAAAGTTTGTTTTCGATCTCGTCAATCAGACGTGGGTCGTCAGTCTGCAAATCGCCAGTGATCGTCACCTGATACTGCCGGTCCGACCGTCTGATGGTTGCCGGACTGTCCTTAAAACCAACATCTGCCACGTCTGTCAGGGCCACGGAAGCGCCCGCATTATTGGTCAGAACAATTCCCTTCAGCTTATCAATGGTATCATACTCATCATCCGGATACTCCACCATAACACTGATATCATCGCCGTTTACCTCCAACGTGGTGGCCTCGACTCCGCCTAACATATTGCTGACGGAACCTGCAATCTGCAACGGGGTAATATTTTCCGCATTCGCCTTCACCGCATCAATATCCAGTTTCACAACCGGCGCCGCATTTTCCAGGGTGCTGTGCACCTTTGTCACCTCATCATATTCCAGAAGTTCATTTACAACCTGATCGGAAACCTCTTTCAGCTCATCGTACTGTGTGCTTTGCAGGATATATTCCACTCCGCCGGAAGAGGACATCATGGTCATGGAAGAAGAAGCCTCTACTGATATATTAGCGCCTGCAATCTGGTTCAGCAAGGGTTTCCATTCTTTTACAACCTGGTCTGTCTCCCGCTTGCGGTCATCCAGCAGGTAGGCAGTCAGTGTGGCTCCGGTGCCGCCCATGCTCATGCCGCTGCCGCCGGAAGTCAGCATGTAGGACTCCAGATCCGGGTCCTGGGACACGATCGCCTCCACCTGCCGTAAAATCTTATCCGTCTCATCCACTTTAAGGCCTGGACGGGTATCAATGCTGACGCTGATGGTTCCGGTGTCATCTGCCACCATCAACTCCATACGAAGCTGGGTTGCCATCCAGATCGAGCCTCCCAGCATAGCGATCGAGAGAACCACAACCGTAATCTTCTTAGGAAGAACCACCTGCATCATTTTGCGGTACCCATCCTGCATTTTGGAAAGAATCCATCCCGCGGGGGAACTGTCCTTCTCCTGAGGCCGGAACACACAATAACACAAGGGCACTATGGTCATGGCGCTGACCAAAGAAGCCAGCAGACAGAAAATAATAGTAAAGCCCAGAGGCTTGAACATCTGCCCGGTCATTCCTTCCAGAAGAGCCAGAGGCAGGAATACCACACAGGTGGTAGCCGTACCGCCGATAATGGACTGAAGCACTACCGCACTGCCCTCCAGGGCGGCCTCCCGGTATCCCACGATCCCCTTTCCTTTGGTGGACCTAAAGCAGCTTTCCAGAACCACAATGGAGTTATCCACCATCATGCCGACGCCCAGAACCAGGCTGCTCAAGGTGATTACATTTAAGGTAAAACCCAGAGCCTGCATCAGGATCAACGCCGCCAGAATCGAGATCGGGATGGAGGTTCCTACAATCAGGGACGCCCTTATCTCTCCGAAGAACAGGAATATGATCACCATGGACACCAAAACAGCCATGGCCATGGTCTGCATCACGCTCTTTAAGGAGGACTGGATGGAGTCACTGGTATCATTGACCACCACAATCTCCAGATTTTCATCCGCAGCCTGCAAGGCTTTGATCACCTGGTTGACCTCCCTTGACACCTCCATGGCTGTGGCGCTCTGCTGCTTTTTCACTCCGATGGAAATCGTATCTCTTCCATTATATCGCGCCACACCGGTGGCATCCTTTAAGGAATTGCGGACATTTGCCACATCCTCAAGATAGATCACATTTCCATTTCCCAGGGGAATCGGAATCTTTTTCAACAGTTCCATGGTATCGTACTCGATTCCGGCGCTGACGGACAGCTGCTGTCCGCCCACTATCGTATCTCCTGCCGGGTATGTAAAATTGGCCCCGCCGATGGCGGAGGAAATGGAATTCATATTCAGATGATACTGCTGCAACTTCTCCGGAATCAGTTCAATCTTGATATATTCCTCCTGGCCGCCGCTCACATCCACATCCGTGACCGTGGTAATCTTTTCCAGTTCCGGAACCACCTTGTTGTCCACATAGTTGTAAAGGTTCGGCTCCGTCTTGTGATTCACCGACAGATACACGGACGCCATATCGTCCAGGTTCAGTTCCACCACCACTGGCGATTGGCAGTCATCCGGAAGCTGGGCTTCCAGCACATCCATCTTTTTCTTCAGATCATCATAAGCTTCATCAATGTCCTTGCCGTAATCATACTGAATGACCACCATGGACATATTTTCCATGGACATGGACTGAATCGTGTCCACGCCGCTCAAAGAACCAATATTAGCTTCAATCTCCGTAGTCACCAGATCATTGACATCCTCCGGGCTCGCTCCCGGATATACGGTAGCAATGATCAGCATCGGCATATCCATGGTAGGCATAAGTTCCATCTTCGCCGACAACACGGACTGCAGGCCAAATACAATCAGGCACAGAATCACCAGCACTGTCGTGACCGGCCTTTTGAGGACTGATTTTGTTAATCCCATAGCTGCATCTCCTCCTACTCTGCCTGTTCACTCTCTGTCTGCTGGTTTCCATCATCTTTTGGGGATTCCTCTCCGGGCAGCCGTACCTTGGCTCCCTCCAGAAGTTCCGAGCTCCATGTAGTGATCACCAAGTCATCCCCGTCGATTCCGGACAGGATCTGCGCTCTCTGGGAATCATAGATTCCCACCTCCACAGGAATATGGTGGACAGTCCCGTTATCATAGGTATACACATAAGCATCCCCGCCCGTATAGTAGATCGCATCCACAGGAATGCTCATGGTCTGGTCCGCCCGGTCAGAAACCACAAACAGGCTGACTACCGAGCCGGTGGGCAGAGCGTCCCCGTCTTCCACGGAAGCCTTGATCTTAAACAAACCGGTGGCCGCATCAATCATACTGCTGATCTCTGTCACGCTGCCCTGATATTCCTTTCCATTTTTCTCAATAGTCACCCTGTCTCCCACCTGCATCTGGTCCACGACTTTCTCTGTCACGGAAAAGGTAATGGCTTTGCTGCCCTCGCCGGAGATCACACAGATCAACGACTGCTGCGCCACATTGTCATGGACTTCCACATCACACTGTTCCACTACTCCGCTGATAGAGGCCGTAATATTGCTGAATTCCATCTGATAATCATAATTCAGCTTCGCCTGGTCATACTGGATGCGGGCGCTTTTCGCCTGCATCTCTGCCTGCTCATAAACGGCCGAAGCAATATCGCCTGCCGCAAAGAGAGCCTGCTGCCTGGAGAGGTTGCTGTTGGCGTTATCCATGGCTGTCCTTGCCGCTTCCATACTAAGCCGGGCTGAATCCACCTGTTTGGTGTCAATCTTGCAGATTGCCTGCCCCTCCGTAACCACGTCTCCCGCCTTTACAAACACATCCAGGATCTCACCTGCCGCCTTGGGATATATGTAGACCACATCCGACGGCTCCACCGTACCCACCAGGTTCCGATACAGCACAATGTCCCCAGGCTTCGGCGCCTCTGCCTCTACCACCGGTATGGGCGCTTCCTCCAGTACTGCCTTCGGCTTCAGGACTCTAGGCACAATCACGGCAGCGCCCAGTGTCACAACGACAATTCCTGCAATAATTACTCCTTTATTCATTACTGTCTCCTCTTACCTCTTTGATCTTCTTTTTTTACCGTTTTCCGTCAGGATTTCTCCGGCGTCTTGCATGCCCCGTATTTTAAAATATCCAGCGATCTTTTAAACATTTCACGGATATTCTCCAGCTTCTGTGGATATTCGTAATACTGCTTCAGAGCGACTGTCAGGGCCGACATGGCCAGAATCGCCAAAGACGAAAAAGCCTCCACCGACTCAAAGCGGAAACGTTCCCTGTCCAGATGCTCGTACATCCATCTGGCCGGACTGCCGGGCGATGCCATATTGTCCGGACAGGGCCAGTTCTGCATCCCTATCAGTTCATTATTCTCTTTGTTAGAGAAGATATTGCGGGCAATATTCACCATATCCGGATTCTTGCGAAGTTCTTTGGTAAAAAACTCAAACAGCTCCTCCACCATGGCAAAATAATCTCCGCCGTTTCTATCCAGCTCCTCTTTACAAAGCAGTTGCATCTCTTCAAACGTGTCCCTGAGCAAAAACTCCACCATATCCTGCTTATCTACAAAATATGTATAAAAACTGCCCCGGGAAATGTCTGCGTTCCGGATAATCTGGTTAATAGACGCCTTGTCAAAAGGCACTCTGGCAAATTCCTTCAATGCCGCTTCTCGTATCGCCTGCCTTTTTGCCTCAGGCAACCGGTTAAACCGTTCCGTTGGCATAACTTCTCCTCCTCTCCCCCTGCCTCTTCCCATCCTTCCCGTTTTTGAGAACTCTCCTGGGAATTATGACAAGTTGTCACTTTCTGGTGACAATCTGTCACTCATTATAATGACACCCTGTCACTTTGTCAATAGAGGTTAGGAAAAATTTATAATTTTTACATTTTCTGCACAATTGGGAAAAGTTATTTTGATTTACCGAAAAAATATGCTATACTATCCCGCAGGCAGTTCACGCCTGTAACACTTTTTCCATATATGGGACTGTCATAAATTACATTAACGAAAACAAGAAAAGAGAGGAAATTTCCATGGGATATGTCTACCTTTTATGCGTTGCATTGATGTTCAGCTTCGGAGGAACCTGTGTAAAACTGATCAGCCCATATTTTGGCCCGGCTTACATCACCTTTTTCCGCTTCGCCGTGGGGGTGTTTTTTCTTCTGCTGCTGAAGACGATCAAACGTCAGCGTTTTCGTCAGGATTTTTTCGTCACAGCACGCCTGGCAGCCGGATGGGTCCTTTTCGGCGCTGTTTCAAAATGGGTGGCTTATCTGACAGAAAACTACGCCCTCTCCCATGGTCCCTCCTATGGCAATATCGTGACCCAGCCTGCCCAGACCGTCTTTCTCACCCTGTCCAGTGTACTTTTGTTCAAAGAAAAGCTGCCTCCCCGAAAGCTTTTCTGCATCTTTTTGTGTATGACGGGGGTCTTATGTATCTCCTGGAACGGGCGGTCCCTGGAAACCTTTTTTCAGGACAACATTCTGCTGACCGGACTATTCATCCTCTCTGGCTTCTGTGCCGGCTGCCATGTCCTCTCACAAAAGATGATCGCCGACCGCATGGAAATTATTGACAGCAATTTATCCATTTTCGCGGTATCTGCGCTGCTGGCATTCACGCCGCTGATTCCCGGCATCGCAGGCGGGGACCTGGTTGGCATTCGGCCAGGCCTTGGCTGTCTCGCAGGAATCCTGATGTTTGGCTTTATTACCGGAATCGGCTTTTATCTCAACGCCCGCGCAATCCTTCTGGTCCCTTTTTATATGGTGCCGATTGTCCAGAGCACGATGGCAATTTTTGCAATTCTCTGGGGGGTGCTGTTTTTCCATGAGCGAATCAGTATCTACATCATCGGAGGAACCGCCACGTTTATTCTGGGGTTGATTGGATTACAGTTAAAACCCTGCACCGGGAATTGAGAGAAATATTATTTTACTTCTCATCAAAAAACTGCTATAATCGTAACGAACTGCAAAACCTGCATGTTCAACCATACCCTAACTTATATGCGCCTGTTTTCCCAAAAGCAGCCGTTGCCACTCTAAGGAGGCGAAATAACAACCATGACCGAAATTTATCCCGGATTATTCCAGATTCAGCTCTCCAATGGCGCTAGGCAGTCCAGCCTGATCAACATTTTTCTGTTTCCTGGTAATGACAGCTGCCGAAGCCTGATGATTGATACTGGCTTTCGGACAGCAGAAAATAAAAAAATTATGGATAATCTGCTGGTAAAGCACCGGATTCGTTATGACGATCTGGATATTTTCCTGACCCATAAGCACCATGACCATACCGGTCTTGCCAACTTCTATGCAGACCGGGGCGCCCGGATCTTTATGAATCCGGAAGAAGACCGCCATGCTTATGACTGCCTGTATTACAACAACAACCCTCAGGCCTTGGAAGAACAGGTCCATGTCCTGGCTACGGTTGGAGTCACGCAAAAACGTACTCCGGTCCTCTGGAACCGTTTTATGGAACTGAACCGGCTCATCCAGCAGGAAACCCGGGATTCTATGTTTAATGAGATCAAAAATTACCGCTATGTCTCCATCACAGAGGGTATGATGTTCCGCTATGGCAACTATCACCTGAAGGCTATCCACCTAAAAGGCCATACCTTCGGGCAAATGGGACTGGTGGATGAAGAGCACCGGCTGGTATTCCCCGCTGACCAGCTGATTGACGGCATTGTCCCGATTGTTGCCACTGCTTATCCGGATGAGCATCTTCTGGACTATTATTTCAATTCCCTGGAGGAATTCCAAAAGCTTTATGCCGGATACACGATCCATCCCTCCCACAATCGCCCTTATCGCTGCAACGGCACGGTTCCCGCCGGGATTCTGGCTGCCTACCGCAAAAAGCTGGATACCATCCGGGAGATTGTACGGTCAGCTGACCGGGCCATGACCACCCGGGAAATTGCCTTCCTGGCCTATGGCGCTGAGGATGAATATGGGTGGAAGGATCTGATGCAGACCAAGATGATCATTTCCAAGACCTTCTCCTGCCTGGAATATTTGTATGACAAAGGGGAGATTGCCCGGACCTGGGAGGATGAGATCCTTTTTTGGAGAATCGCAGAAAGAGAGGATTGAGTATTATGAAAAAAACAGGTTTTATTCTGGGAATTCTGGCTATGGCCGGGATTTTGACCGGCTGCTTTGGCAGTCAGGGGTTGGAAGGTTCCGCTACCCCAGAGGCCGCCGGATCTTCTGCTGAAGAATCCACAGCTGCCGATGAGCTGTTGACCAAGGTGGCTGCCGCTTTTACGGAAGCTGCTGCTTTTGCGGAAACAGATGCCTCGATAGTTCCTGAGGATGTGACCCTCCGGGTTGGCTCTTTGAAGGGCCCCACCTCTATCGGACTGGTTCATCTGATGGATCTCTCCGAAAGGGGGGAAGCCGGCAACCAATATGAATTTACCATGGTCACCGCTGCCGATGAGCTGTTGGCCAAGGTGGCTGCCGAAGATCTGGACATCGCCCTGGTTCCCGCCAATGTGGCAGGCGTATTATACAATAAAACCCAGGGCAATATCGCAGTAATCGATATCAACACCCTGGGGGTTTTGGATATTGTGGCTTCTGATGATTCCATTCAAAGCATCGGGGATCTGAGAGGCAAGACCATCTATATGACCGGTAAGGGCACCACCCCGGATTATGTTTTCCGTTATCTTTTGTCCCAAAATGGCCTGTCCGACAGTGACCTGACTCTGGAATTCAAATCCGAGCCAGCTGAAGTTGCCGCCCTTTTAAAGGAACAGCCAGATGCCATCGGCCTGCTTCCCCAGCCCTTTGTGACGGCGGCCTGCGCCCAGAATGAGGCCCTGAAAATCGTGTTGGACCTGACAGAGGAATGGGAAAAGGTACAGGATGGCAGCGGCAGTCGCCTGGTGACCGGCGTCACGATTGTACGCCGCCCCTTCCTGGATGAGAACCCCAACGCCGTGGCTCTTTTCCTGGCGGAACATCAGACCTCCGCAGAATTTACAAATTCCAATCCGGATGCAGCCGCCGAATTGACTGCCGCCCTGGGGATTATCGAAAAAGCCCCCGTGGCCAAAAAGGCGCTTCCCTACTGCAATATCACCTGCCTGACAGGAGAAGAAATGAAATCGGCCTTAAGCGGCTACCTGCAGGTACTGTATGAGCAAGATCCCGCTTCTGTCGGTGGCAAGCTGCCAGAAGATAACTTTTATTTCTGCGAGTAGAAAGGAACCCCCATGTTTCAAGCCTTTTCCTTCCGGAAAATCGGAATTTTTCTTTTCTGGACCGCCCTGTGGCAGATCCTTGCAGAATTGATTCACAATTCCATCGTGCTTGTGGGGCCCTGTGACGTACTTTTGGCCCTCGGCTCCCTGCTGCCCACCCCCGGCTTCTGGCTGTCGGTGGGCAGCTCTTTTGGAAAAATCAGCCTGGGATTTCTGGCGGCATTTCTCTGCGGAGTGACGGCCGGGAGCCTGGCATACCGTTTTCCCCTTTTTCGGGAATTTCTGGAGCCAATGGTTCTGTTGATGAAATCCGTGCCGGTAGCCGCCTTTGTCATTCTGGCATTGATCTGGATCGGTTCCGGCAACCTGTCTGTCCTGATCTCCTTTCTGGTGGTCTTTCCCATCCTCTATGTCAATACCCTCACCGGACTGAAAAGCACGGACCGAAAGCTTCTGGAAATGGCTCAGGTCTTCTCCGTCCCATTGGCAGAGCGGATTCGCTGCATCTACCTTCCGGCGCTTCTCCCTCATCTGATCGGCGGCTGCCGCATCGCTCTGGGCATGAGTTGGAAATCGGGAATCGCTGCCGAGGTTATCGGTGTCCCTTCTCACACAATAGGCGAGAAGCTATATATGTCCAAGATTTACCTAAGCACTGCAGATCTGTTTGCCTGGACCATCGTAATCATTGCGGTCAGCGCCTTGTTTGAAAAACTGTTTCTGATGCTATTGGAGAGAGGAGTCCGTCTATGCTTCCGTTTCAGCTTATAATCCGCAGCCTTTCTAAAGCCTATGGGGAAATGTCCGTATGGCAGGACCTGAATCTCACCCTGGATTCCGGCTGTGTCTACTGCCTGATGGGCGCCTCCGGCATTGGCAAAACCACCCTGTTCCGTATCCTGCTGGGACTGGAACAGCCGGATCATGGCTCCTTCTCTCTGGAACCGTCCCCCGGCTATGGCCTTACTGCGGTCTTTCAGGAAAACCGGCTCTGCGAATCCTTCACTCCTATTGACAACGTACGGCTTGCCGCCGGCAAAATCCTGAGCCGGCGCCAGATCGCAGAGGAACTTTGCCGCCTGCTTCCCTCAGAATCCCTCACCCGTCCGGTCTCCACTCTCAGCGGCGGCATGAAACGCAGGGTTGCCATTGTCCGCAGCCTGCTTGCACCCTCCTGCGGAATCCTGATGGATGAACCCTTCACCGGATTGGATGATGCCACCCGTCAGCAGGTGATTGACTATGTTAAGGAAAAAACAGCCGGGCGTCTCCTGATTGTAGCCACCCATCAGGAAGAAGATGTAGACTCACTGGGAGGAGTGCTTCTGCGGCCATTTGACGGCTCCTCGCCCTCCGGCAATTCCGGGCGGCCTTCTCTTTCAGCGCCCTCCGGCAGTTCCGGGCGGCCTTCTTTCTGAGCGCCTCTTTCAGCGCCCTCCGGCAGTTCCGGAGGTGCACCGCTTCCCTGACGTCTTTCTCCAAATCCCCCTCCCCTGCCTACAGGCCCATGGCCTCCCATTCCCCGGCCGGCAGAAGTCCCATAAACCGTCTCCCGCCCTGTCACAGTGATCTCAATTGTGTTTTCCTCTTTTTCTCCGGCTTTCACATAGTACACATTTCCTTCTTCCATCCCGGGAACCGAGATAATCATGGTATCAAATTCTTTCTCCGGCGCATATTCTCCCAGTACCGAACCTGACCCATCTGACAATTGGACCCGGCTTCCTGCTTCCTGGCTCTCTTCCCAATGTATCACCAGATAATTGGAGGCAGAGTCCTCTCCAAAGCTCTGCATCATTCCGGAACTTCCTGCCGCAAATACAGTCCCACCCGTAATCGATGCCTTTCCATTATAGTCAAAGATTCCGTCTCCGCGGCTCACCGGGCCGCTTAAATACAGGCCCCCGCCTTCCAGATACAGATCCCCGTTGGAATCTATGCCATCCGCTTTTGCGTTCAGCCAGATCTCCCCGCCGGCAATCCGGATATATACCCCCTCCTGGTTCTCCATTTTTTCCTGTTCGGTATCCACGGAGATTGCCGCGTTGATCCCATCGTCTTCTGTGACCGCTTTCACCACTCCTCCCAGAATATCCACCGTCTTCCCGGCCAGCCCTTCCTGGCTCTCCGTTACCTGGATATTCCCGCCGCAGACAATCAGCGCCGTCTCCGCCTGGATGCCGTCATCCTTTGCTGCAATGCTAATCTCGCCGCCGTCAATCCAGATAAAGCCTTTCTTCGGATCTTCATCCTGATTCGATTTGATTCCATCCTTCACCGCCTGAATCTTTAGCGTGCCATTCCGGATAATCACCGAATCCCTGCCCTTGAGTCCATCATCCATCGCCTCAATGGCAATCCTTCCTGATATTACCTTCAGATTATCCTTGCTGCGGATTCCGCTTCGATAATTTCCATAGACCTGCAGTTCCCCGGTTCCGTTGATTGTCAGATCCCCTTTTGTGAAAATCGGGGCATCCGGCTCGTCTTCCCCTTCCGTCTCAAACCGATACTCACTGCCGTCCCGGATAATATTTGTCGTTCCGTCAGCCAGCGTCAGCACCACCTTACACTTTTCCGCCCCATAAATGGGAGAGGTATTCCCATTCGACAATTCTACTCCGTTCAGAATCAAACGGACAATCTCCCCTTTTCCTGCCTCAATGCGCAGCTGTCCCTCCTCCATCTGACCAGATACTACATAAATCCCCCCCTGTTTTATCACTGCCGTACGCCCGGACACAGCCACATTGGCATTCTTTGCCACGATCCCGTCCCCTGTCAGTTCAATCAAAACCGCAGCGCCCTCTTCCCATTCGCTTACCAAATCCTCCGGTTCATAAGAAATCGTTTTCTCGCCGCCTTCTCCCAGCACGGCTGTCACGGTTATCCGGCCATTCGCATCTGTCTGTTCATCACGCCCGATCGCCTCAGAAACCTGACCGGCGCCGTTGTTTTCATTTTCACCCGGGCCCGCAGTTATTTGCTCCGCTGACGCCGGACTTCCGGCAGACGTCCGCGATATATCTGCACTCTGTCCACAACCGGCAGTTTGTGATGCCAATATCCCAATAACCAGTCCTATGGCCAATCGGTATTTTTTCGTTTTTCTCATCTTTTCCTCCATATCTATGTCCGTTTCACCTTGTTTTTCCTTTTTTACAATTCCTCCCGCCCCACTGGAACTCTGCCACAGGCCAGATTCAAATTTCCATTACGGCAGCGAACCTCATCCAGAAATTCCTTCTCCAGGCGTTCCTCTTTCAGCCGGATATGATACTGCAGTTCATACAGACTTCCCATATTCACAGTCCGCACCCGAATCAATTCCGCCTGATTTGTGTATTTGCGGAACAAATCATCGAAGATCCCCTGATAATCCAGGTTTTCCGGAATCGTCACTTTCAGTTCCTTTTCCCCGTTTGCCTTGCGGCCCCACGGAAGCCGGATTGCCAGCAACGTCACCAGTCCGGCCGCCAAAAGCAGCGCCAACGCTACCGTCAGATATCCCATACCTGTTGCCAGTCCAATCGCCATTGCCAGAAAAATACTGCTGATCTCCCGGGAATTCCCCGGCGCCGAACGAAAACGGACAAGGCTGAACGCTCCCATTACTGCCACTCCTGTCCCCAGGTTTCCATTGACCAGCATAATCACGGTCTGCACAATCACAGGCAGCATTACCAGAGTCAGCACAAAATTCTTTGTCGTCTGATTTTGACAGACATGGATCTTCGCAAGTCCGGCCCCCAGACACAGGGAAGCCATCATACATACCAGAAACTCTCCTGGCTCCACGGAAGCCGCAGATGCATTTGATAAAATACTGTTAAGCACAGATTTCCCCTCCTTGTTCCATTTCATTTTTCATGATGTATTCCTGATAATAGGTCCCGTATTTAGAATAAGAAATCGGATAAATCTCCAACTCTGAAAACAACTGGCTCATCCACACCGGCATTGCCCCCGGGATTTTGACCTCCATCAATAGAGTCCCCTTTTCCAGAAACATGGTTCCGTACGTACCCCTATGCAATTCCGGAGCATACTTTCTGGCCCGAATATCCATATCAAAGGTAATCCGAAGTTCCGGGTTTTCCCGGTCATAAAATGCAAGACGTTCATATGCCAGATATACTGCCGGGCACGCCTGGTAAAACTGAAGCGCATAATCAATTTCCCTCAGAATCTGGTTATCCATCGGCGGCAGAACCCCCTGATAGAGGTATCTGTATGCGTCGGAATAATTCATCATTACCCGCCGCTTGTATACGACACCGTCATACTTCTTCTTTAGTTCCAGATACACCAAATCCTCTGCTTTTGGCGTTCCGTAACTGCGCAGCCGCAGCTTTTCTTTATAAGGAGGCTTTTCCAGAGAATTCCTGATCAGTTGAAAGTCATCCGTATCCAGGTATACATTACAGATCGTATGTTTCCCGTACTGCTCCGGAATCACTTTTGTGATCATCCGGCTGATCAGTTCCTGGTACTGCTCTCTGGTTATTTTATATTTTTTCTCATAGCGTCTGAATATGTTCTGTGTCATTGTCTTCCTCCGGTTCTTTCAGTTCTTTCGTTTCGTTGTCCTTATCATAAATAATAAATGTGTTTGGATTTTGTTGGGAATGTGAGAAATTTATGAAAACAGAAAAAACCATCCGCTTGCTTGCCGGCGTCTGATGGGTCTGTCGATTACATAAGGAATCATTTGTTAATCTGTCTTTATTGTACCAGGAAAAGCACAAAGAAAAAGAACCTTTTATACTATAAAATATAAAAGATTCCCCAAGCTGGGCTAGCTGGATTCGAACCAGCGAGATGCAGGAGTCAAAGTCCTGTGCCTTACCGCTTGGCGATAGCCCAATAATTTTTATGATGCGGGTGACAGGACTTGAACCTGCACGGTCTCCCGCCAGCTCCTAAGGCTGGTGCGTCTGCCATTCCGCCACACCCGCATATTTTAAATCCTGGAAAGCAATGCCATCCGGCATCCATTCCTTAGTCCATTGTAAAAAAAAATTCCCGAAGGAATCATTTAAGGTGGATAAAGGGATTCGAACCCTTGGCCTCCAGAGCCACAATCTGGCGCGCTAACCAACTGCGCTATACCCACCATATATACGGCGCCACGGTCCCCCGTCCACGCACAACGAGCCTGAAGGGATTCGAACCCCCGACCCACGGCTTAGAAGGCCGTTGCTCTATCCAGCTGAGCTACAGACTCAAAACTTCGTCACTTAACGACGGATTACATTCTATCATAGTACGGGCCAAAAAGCAAGTACTTTTTGCTTATAATCTATTTTTTCTTGACTTTTTTTGTCTGCTATGCTACTTTATTAAGGTGTGCAAACGCAGAAACGATCATTTGCAATGGGGCAGGTGGGACCAAGGGGGTTCCCCCTGCTTTTTTATTCCGCAAAATCTGCACGCGCCGGACATTTTATCATCGAATCACCCTGCGCAAAGCAGGGTTACAGGAGGAAAAGTATGGTTGAAATAATCGCAAATGTCAACAGTATTGTCAACAATTTTGTCTGGGGAATCCCCATGCTGGTTCTATTGGTAGGCACCGGAATCCTGATGACTGTTCTGACCAAGGTATTCCAGATCTCCCATTTCGGATATTGGATGAAACACACTCTGGGCAGTATCTTCACAGACAAGCACATCACCCAGCACACGGAAAAGGGCGACCAGTCCATCACTCAGTTCCAATCCATGTGTACGGCGCTTGCCGCTACGATCGGCACCGGCAACATTGTAGGCGTATCATCCGCACTGCTTTTTGGCGGCCCCGGATCGATTTTCTGGATGTGGATCGTGGCTTTCTTCGGAATGATGACCAACTACTCCGAAAACGTTCTGGGTATTTATTATCGCAAGAAAAACAGCAAAGGCGAATGGTCCGGAGGCGCCATGTACTATTTGAAGGATGGTCTCGGCTCTAAAAAAGGCATGAAACAGGTAGGCGCCATCCTGGCTGTCCTTTTCGCAATCTTTTGTCTGATGGCTTCCTTTGGCATCGGCAACATGAGCCAGATCAATTCCATCGCCGGCAACATGAAGGCGGCTTTTGGCATTCCCAATATTGTCACCGGTATCATTCTTATGATTTTGGCGGGATTGGTAATCTTAGGGGGTATCAAACGTATCGCATCCGTGACAGAAAAGCTGGTTCCCTTTATGGCAGTTTTCTATATCATCGGTGCATTGATCCTGTGTGCTGTGAATGCCGGACAACTGGTTCCCGCATTGGTTTCCATTTTCAAAGGCGCTTTTGCCATGAAAGCCATTGGCGGAGGTATTGTAGGCGCTGGTATTAAGATGGCCCTGACCTGGGGGATGAAGCGAGGCGTTTTCTCCAATGAGGCCGGCCTTGGTTCTTCTGTTATGGTTCACTCCAGTTCCAATGTCCGCGAGCCGGTCCGTCAGGGCATGTGGGGTATTTTCGAGGTATTTGCCGATACCATCGTCGTCTGTACCCTGACTGCGCTGACCGTGCTGACCTCTGGTCTTGTCGATTTGAATACTGGTACCGTTATCAGCGAGGCAGAAGGTTCCGCACTGGTGGGCGAGGCCTTTGCCAAGGTATTCGGACAGGCAGGCCCTGCATTTATCGCCGTCGCCATCCTGCTGTTCGCCTTTTCTACCGTGTTGGGATGGAGCCATTATGGTTCTAAAGCCTTTGAATACCTGTTCGGGCCGGGAGCGATTATTGCCTATCGGATCATTTTCATTATATTTATCCTTTGTGGGGCCACTATGAGTCTGGATCTGGCATGGGATTTGTCCGATACTTTCAACGGACTGATGGCAATCCCCAATCTGATTGGTGTATTATCGCTTTCTCCTGTTGTTTGTCAGATCACCAAAAACTATGTGGACCGCCGGATTCGCGGACTGGATACAGAGCCCATGCTGTCTGCCTTCCCTGAAATCCAAAAAACTCAGATAGCAGAACTGGATGCCAGTGAATAAACGGTAATCCAGACAAAACAAATAGAAATCCGGTGAAACGTACAGAAAATATCCAAGAATACGTTTCGCCGGATTTTTGTATGTCTGCGTTTCCTAAAAAGAAGTATGACAGATTAGCTTTGAATTTTTCACCCGCTTTTGAGTGCTGCCGTCAATATTGCCGAAAAACTCACTCCTGCTTTTTCGGCTTCAAGATTCAGCCATGATGGCATTGTGCCGTTTTTCTTGACTGCCCTCCTATCGTTTTTTCTGCGGTACTTCCCAAAATCCACATCAGCAAGAGTTACCATATCTGCCGCCGAATCTGTGTTTACCTCCGAATTGGCCAATGGTTGTCAGTAAAAAGCAAAAGTTTAAAGAAGATGAAAAATAAGCACGTTAAATATGTCAGAGGCAGATATTATAGAAACGAAAGGATGGGAAACCGGCCATGTGATGAAATCCGTATACAGGCACCTCATGGCGGATAAGGAAGAACGGATAAAAGACGGACAAAAAGATGTTTCTTTGGCAAAGTATAGCCTTGTCGAAACCGGGTATAAAAAATTGCAAACCCTTGGTTTTACAAAAACCTTGCATTTGCAATCCGCATAAAAAAAGCGGGTGATGGGAATCGAACCCACGTATCCAGCTTGGAAGGCTGGTGTTCTACCATTGAACTACACCCGCAAAATAAAATATTCAATTCAATCGGGGTGACAGGATTCGAACCTGCGACTTCCTGGTCCCAAACCAGGCGCTCTAGCCAAACTGAGCCACACCCCGAAATATGGAATGCCGTCATCCTGCATCACCAACGATTGTTGACCAACGCAAAAAATATTATATAACAATCATTCCATTTTGTCAATCATATTTTTCTAAATTCTGGTTAAAAATCTTTTCTTTTTTTCCGAAATAATTTATTAAGCCTCTGAACCAGTTTCCACCATAGTTTCACCAATTCATTATTCTGTCCGTTTCCACCGGCAAAGCACATATCCGGAGTCTCCCAGTCTCCGTCCTCCAGGTCCAGATCTTCCAGACCCCATATGCCTTGCCGGCCGCTAGGACAAGAAGTTGCGTTCAAAACGCACGCTTCCATCCTCCTCCATATACATAATCATATACGATGGTTTACGCCCCTCCTGCCTTGGATAAGAAAGGCTGCCCGGATTCAGGATCGTCACCCCTCCCCGCTGGTCCAGGAACGGGCGGTGGGTATGGCCATACATTGCAATATCGCAATCCCGGTCCAGCGCCTCCTGGCAAAGGCCTTCCACCCCTAATGATACATTATAATAATGTCCATGGGTCAGCAGAATCCGATGAGGGCCAAGTTCCAGCTCAATCTCCCGTTCCAGGGAAGAGAAAAAGTCATTATTGCCCATAACCATCTCCAGGCGGCATCCCTCATTGACCCATTCCCCGATCAGGTTCTCACTGCCTTCTGCGTCTCCCAGATGAATCAGCATATCCAGCGGCGCCTGTTCCTCAATTACTTTTTTCAAATTATCATCCTTGCGATGCGTATCACTCACAATCAGTATTTTCATCAGAATTCCTCCCCCAGAATTCGCTTCAATTCTCCCTTCATCGCCTCCAGCGCCTTGCCCCGATGGCTGATCCGGTTCTTCTGCCCAATCGTCAGTTCCGCCGATGTAACCCCGTATTCCGGAATCATAAGGATCGGATCATAACCAAAGCCGCCGCTCCCCGCAGGTTCCTTGGCAATCACCCCTTCCATTGTCGCCTCCGTGTGTATCACCCGCCCGTCCGGCAGCACTGCCGCAATATTGCAGACAAATCTCGCTTTCCTCTGCTCTCCCTCGGCCTCCTTCAGGCGGTCGATAATATTCTGGTTTTTGATTTCATAAGAGGTGCCTTCCCCCATATACCGCGCCGAATAAATACCCGGCTCTCCTCCTATATAATCCACTACCAACCCGGAATCATCCGCCAGCACAATATCCCCGGTGCGTTTCCAAACCGCCCTCGCTTTAATCTCAGCATTCTCGCCAAATGTCTTTCCGTCTTCCACAATATCCAGTTCGGCGCCTGCTTCTTTCATGGAAAGGATTTCACAGCCCAAATCTCCCAGGATCAGCCGGATTTCCCGCATTTTCCCTGCGTTTCCTGTCGCAAAAATGATTCTGTGTCTCATAATCTTCCTCCGTGTGTTATTCCTCTTTTGCCTGTGCGCATCCTCTTTCGCCGGCCCTCACCGGAAACAGCTGTATGCCTTTAGGCAGATATTGCAGTTTTGCTTTTCTTCCACTCTTTCCCACCGCATCCCTTCAAAACTGATATACCCCTCTCCATCCGTCAAATCTGCCCGGCACTTTCCATCCCCCGCATCATATTCGACCGCAATCGGATGAACGGCGTCTGGCGTGCTCAGGCGGATGATCACCGCAAACCGCTCCCCTTCCTCCACCAAAACCTCTTCCTTCAGCGGAATGGTATAATATCCGGCTTGCCTTAACCTTCCCTCTGCCAATAAATCCGTACGTTCCTGCAATGCCTCTCTGGGGTCCTCCGGCGCATGGCGCAAAAGATAGATCTGATAATCCGTATCCTCTCCCGTGGCATAGAATCCTGCTGCCACCACCGCCTCCGCCTGACGCGCCGTATATACGTTGGCGGCCCACGCCGTTTCTTCTCCGTAACCCAGCTGGCCTACCCAGCCGCACAGGTCGCTCTGATATAAGGCGTCATAATTATCCGGTTCCTCCACACAGGTATAGGCAATATTGGTCTTACCTAGATTGCCGTCATAATAAGAGACATAAAAAAATCCCTCTTCCCCGAATTCCGTGCCCCAACTGTTCTCGCACAGAAAGGCCCCGTTTCCCTCGACTTCCGTCTTAAAAGCCTCCTTGGGAAAATCATCATCCCATCCTACAATTACCACATCATGGTTAGGGGCTGTCGAGTCCGGATAACAATACGCATTCGTCTCCGGGTTATAATGTTTGGACCGGCTCCTGCTGTTCTGCAATGTCGTGTACAAAGAACTCTGCACGCCTCCGCAGGCCAGCACCGCCCGTTTAATCATCTCATGATCGTTCTCTGGCAAAATGCGTATTTCCTGGACATGTTTCACCGGCATCAACCCTTCCGGAGAAACGCCGTCGCCATAGGGATCTTCCTCCTCCGTCACAGGACCCTGCCATGACAGAAGATACGCCATGGACATCGTATATTCCCCCCCGTTTTCCTGTCCTAAAATAAAGTTGGGGTTATGAGACATATGATCCTCGGAAAAATCCCACATCTCCTGCGGAAGCAACGCATTCTCCAATGCAGTCAGCGAAGAAAATGCCCAGCAGGTCCCCAGGTCTTTCTGATCCTCCACCGGCGCCGTCCGTCTTTCCTCCCGTGCATCATACCGTGCCGGCAGGACCTGATCCTCCTCAAGAAGCCGCCGGATCTGCTCCTGATGCAGCCACCGTTTTCTCTCTTTCAGCGTTTTCAGCGTCTCGCCCGCCAGCTGCGGCAAATGCCCTCTCCAGTCCTCTTTTGGCTCTTGCCCCTTCTCCCCCTCTTCTTTCACCGGCTCTCCCCCTTCAGTGACAGCCTCTTCAGAATCTTCCGGCGTCTGTTTTGCCGCCTCCCCGCTTTCGCCTTCCTCTACGTCTCTGCTCTCCCCATCACTCTGCGCAATATCCTTCCGTGAAAAAACACATCCGCACATCAAAAGAACCGCTGCCCCCAGGATGCCCCAGCGCCAGATTCGCTTAATCATTCTCTGCATTGGCCGTATTCCGTCTGGGCGGCTTAGGCCCCAGAAACTGATAATAATAGGTTTTCATCATTCCGTTGTAAATCTTGCGGTTCTTATCTGCCTTGCGCCCGATATATTTCTCCACGTCCTCATATGCGGTAATGATATATGCCGACCATGAATCCAGCATGCGGTAGCGTTCTCCAAGCTGGGTATAAAGCGCCGGCAGATTGCTTTTCTCCTCGATTCGCTCTCCATAAGGCGGGTTGGTGATGAGGAACCCGTATTTTTTCGGATGGCTGAGTTCCGCCACCGGACGCTTCTGAAAGTGGATTAAATGTCCAACCCCCGCCGCTTCTGCATTCGCCCGCGCGGATCGGACGATATCTCCGTCCGCATCATATCCCTGGATATCCACCGTCACCGTGTCATCCACCCGTTCGGCGGCTTCATCCATCGCCTCATACCAGCATTTGCGGGGAATCAGCTCCTTCCAGTCTTCCGCCAGAAAAGAACGATTCATCCCCGGCGCTATATTTGCCGCCATCATCGCCGCCTCAATGGGAAATGTCCCGCTTCCGCAGAACGGGTCCACCAGAATGCGGTCTTTTTTCCACGGAGTCAGCATAATCAGCGCCGCCGCCAGGGTTTCTTCGATCGGCGCCTTACTGGTCAGCTTTCTATAACCTCTCTTATGCAGGGACTCGCCCGTCGTATCCAGCCCCACCGTCACCTGGTCTTTGTATAGAAATACCCGCAGAGGATAGCTGCTTCCCGTCTCCGGAATCACATCTGTGTGGTAAGCGGCTTTCATACGCTCCACCATTGCCTTCTTCATCACTGACTGAATATCGGTCGGGCTAAAAAGCTTGCTTTTCACAGATCCCGCCTTTTTTACCCAGGACTTTCCATCCGGCGGGATAAAATCCTCCCAGGCAATCGCCTTCGTCCCCTGAAACAATTCCTCAAAACTGGTCGCATGAAAGCTTCCTGCCTTGATCAGTACCCGCTCCGTGGTCCTAAGAAAAATATTCGCGCGGCAAACCGCCTTTGCATCCCCCAGAAATGTTACGCGGCCATCCTCCACCTGGGTAATCTCATATCCCAGGTCCAGAATCTCCCGTTTCAGCACTGCTTCCATGCCAAAATGGCAAGGCGCCATCAATTCATAAACTTTATCTTCCATATATTACCTTTCTGATCCGCTTACAAGTTCCAGTTCTTTTATGACATTTCCATCAAAATCCAGAATACGGAACTGTTTTTCTTCCAGCACCGCATAGCTGGCCGGATTGCCGCCCTTGGGAATCGACACAGATCCCGGATTCAGTACATACACAGAACCGGCCGGTTCTGCCTTTAGTAAATGTGTGTGTCCATGAATCAGAATATCCCCCGCTTTCATCGGCGGCAAATGTTCCTGATTATACACATGCCCATGCGTTGCATAAAAGGTCAGTCCATTCAATGCCAAAAGTGCATAATCTGCCATCACCGGAAATTCTAATACCATCTGGTCCACCTCGGCCTCACAATTCCCACGGACTGCGCAGATCTCAGCCTTCAGCGCATTCAACATGGCAATCACTTCCTTCGGCGCATATTCTCTGGGCAGGTCGTTGCGCGGGCCATGGTATAAAAGATCCCCCAGCAAAATCAGCCGGTCTGCACCAGACCGGCGATATTCCTCCAAAAGCCTCCGGCAGTACCACGCAGAACCGTGGATATCCGACGCAAACATATATTTCATTCCGCTGTTCTCCTTATCCCTTGTGCGGTTATTTAATATTTCTATTTTATAGCCTGGTTATACGGTTGTCAACGAAAAAATCCCTCTCACCGCACCAGGTACTTGCCCCTGTACGCCTCAATCCCGCCGCAAATGTCTGCAACCTGGTATCCATAGCTGGCCAGCTGCCTTGCTGCCAGCATACTTCTCGGCCCGCGGTAACAGTACAGGATGATCAGGCGATCCGTAGGCAATTCTCCCACCCGCCCCCAAAATTCCTCATCCGGTATATTCACTGCCCCCTGAATATGAGACCTTGCATAAGAGGCATAGTCTCTCATGTCCACCAGATAAATCCATCTGTTCTCATCCAGATACTGCTCCAACTGTGCCGTACTGATTATATACCACATTATTTTCCGCCTGTTTATTCGTTTTACTACTATTATATGTAGAAAAGCCGTCCCTTGTCCCAGGACGGCCTTCTATCTTTCTCGTGTTCAATTTTCCAAAAAGCATCCTGTTCTCAGATGCCTGCCCAGACAAGCACAGCGCTTAGCGGTTGTTGTTCTGGCTGTTGTTCTGATTGTTGTTGCGGCTGCTGTTCTGGCTGTTGTTCTGATTGCTGTTCTGGCTATTGTTCTGATTGCTGTTCTGGCTGCTGTTGCGATTGCAGTTGCGGCTGCTGTTCTTGCTGTTATCCATGTCATTGTAATTGTCTCTCATGACTGATACCTCCTGGTTTATTCATTAGATTTGTTACAGGAGTAGTATGGCTTTTTCCGAATCAATTATTCATCATCCCGATAATTTTCGTTCAATTTTTTAAACGACACTTTTTAATATGATTTCCATTTGCTTTTTGTATATAGATTTAGTATAATCAAATAGAAGAAACTGATTTCCCTTAAATCAATTTCTTCAGCCTTATTAATTATTTATACTCCCCTCAAAAAGCCAGGCAGCTCCCCTGCCTGGCTTTTTCTTTCTTTCTATTCATTTAATCTGGATCGTCTGCCTTCAACCGCCTCATCCCAGCATGCTGACAATCTTGACCGGCGCCCGATAATTCCATTCGGAAACCTTGATTCCCGTACTGTAAGTAGAAGCATGTACAATCTGGCCATTGCCGATATACATTGCTACGTGATTGATATGTGAGCCGTTTCCATAAAAAATCAGATCTCCGGGCTGCATCTGATTTGCACTGATCGCCTTTCCCTGAGTCGCCTGGCTGGCAGAAGAGCGGTTCATGCCGATGCCGGCTCCGTTCTGCATCACATATTTCACAAATCCGGAGCAATCCGCACCTGTATGGGGATCATTCCCACCTGCCCGGTAAGGGCCTCCCACAAACTGCAACGCATAACTTACCAGATTCTTCCGCACTTCCGCAGTCCGCTCTGCCGCTTCCTGAGCCGCCCGTGCCTCTGCCTCCGCCTGTGCCTTAGCCTGAATCCGCTCCTGGACGGCAAGATCCGGCCCGGACTCTGACGCATCGTCTCCCTTTGCTGATTCCATCACCGGAGAGCCGGCCGTCGCATCCTCTATCTCTTCTTCCTCAACCGTATTCGCTTCTACCACGATTGGTTCCGCATAGGAAAGAATCGGTGTTTTCCACATCATGACTCCCGCAGTCATCATCATCGCAGTTAGATATAATCCGACTTTTCTCATCCTTTTTCTCCAATCTTTACTATCTGTTTTTTAATAATTGATTTCTAATTATTACGTAAATGTTAAATTTGTTACACTTGCATTATACAATTAAAACATTTCCTCGTCAACCCAATTGAAGAAAAATTTACATTTTTTTAAAAATTAATACTGCCGGACAGATATTTCGAACATTTTGAGAGCTTTCTGATTAAAAAAAGAAACAAAAAAGCGCCTATGCAAATCCATTGCACAAACGCCTTTTTGGAAATCCCGCACGCCCAGCCACTACCAGCCACATTCTATTGCCCGAATCCGCCCCGCAGCAGCCACATAATCAATACCGCAAATGCAATCACCGGCAGCAGCGGAATCACCAGGCTCAAAATACCGCCAATTACCATCAAAACCAAGGTAATCGTTACAATCACAATAATAAGTCCCAGAAGCTTCCAGTACCATTTATTCAAGTCATAATAATGAATGCCGCCGCTTTGCTGATACCCCCTGTCCATCCTGCCTGCCCCGGAAAAAACACCGGAATCGGATCTGCCCTGATCCGCATGGCCGTCAAAACGTTCCTCCTCGTAGGCTCCGCCGCCCCCTCCTGGAGTCGTATCGATAATCGTACGGGCAATCAGCCGGGGACTTCCCAGCTCCTCCATAATCTCGTTCTCAGAACGGCCTTTCTTCATCTCTGCACGGATATATTCCTCATAATACCGCAGATTTTCTCTCACAATTTCTGGCGGCACCTCACCAGTAAGGGTTTTTGTCAGCCCCTGCAGAAATTCCTCTCTGTTCATTCTTGTCTCCTTAAGTTTCTGATCTCTGTTCCTTAATATCTCCCCGGCGATAAGCCGTCACCAGTTCTTTCAGGTCTTCAATCCGGCTGCGCAGTTCTACTCCCCCATCCGTATCCGCCACCATAACGCGGTTTTTCATTTTCTCTACAATGGAAACTTTGGGAGTGCTTTCCTTTTTCGGATCAAAAGGTTTATGTTCTGCCAATGCCAAATGATGAGAATTGTAAATTAAAGTATAACCCGCAATTCCGGTATGCCTCTGATATGCCTTGGAAAGCCCGCCATCAATAATAAACAGCCTGCCTCCCGCCTTTACCGGCGTTTCGCCGTCTTTAATCTTTACCGGCACATGGCCGTTGATAATATGCGTCCCCTCTCCGGAAAGGCCAAATTCCGCCAGGATCCGTTCGCATACCTCTTCCTTCTGGCTCAGCTGATAATAGGGATTCATCCGCTCCCGATGGGTCGCCTTATCCTCTATAAAATAATGCTCAAAGGTCGTCATCCGCTCTTTGCCAAACACCGGCGATTTGGCCCCGCACCAGAGATACCACATCAGATCTACGGCATCCCTCTTCTCCGGGTCATCCTCCTTAAGAAAATATGCCTTATGCACCTCTTCCGCGATATAATCCATCAACGCCCTGCCGCTGAGAAGTTCCCCGTCACAGTTCATCGCCTCAAAACTTCCGTCAATCTTCATGGGAATACAGCCATGATACAAAAGATTGCCGTTGTAGCATTTGTAAAGCGCGCCATTGGAATACAGGAAGCGGATATGCTTATGCAAAAGTCCGCTGTGCTTAAAAGAAAGAACCAAAGTGTGCAAAAGTTCCTGTTCTTCCTTTGTCAGCTTCAGAGGATCTGCGGGATCGACAGTCGGAAAATCCGTATCCAGCATCTGATACCCTTTTCCCGCCACATTTACCGTGCCATTCTTAAAATCCACATGTTCCAGCAGCAGGCGGTCCTCCATCTCATATTCCGGATGACGCTTGATGATCTGTCCCTCCACTTTGAACTGGATCACCGCAATCGCCTTGTGCATCTTGGCTACCAGCCCCGGATCGACCACATCGTAAATATTCTCATCCAGGATCTTTGGCGTGAAACGAGAGCAGGGGTCATCTTTATAGACCCGTGCGGCAAACATGGAAAGCGGCCGCAGATTAATGCCATAGCCATCCTCCAGCACGTCAAAACTGTTGTAGCTGATGGCAATCCGCAATACGTTACATACACAGGCCTCGTTGCCGGTGGCCGCCCCCATCCAGGAAATATCATGATTCCCCCACTGAATATCGACATCATGGAAGGCCATCAGTTCCTCCATGATAATATCCGCCCGCGGCCCCCGGTCAAAAATGTCCCCGATAATATGCAGGCTGTCAATGGTCAGATTCTGAATCAGGTTGCACAGCGCCACAATAAAAGACTCCGCCACCTGCGTGTCAATCACGCTGCGGATAATCTCGTCATAATACACCCGCTTATTGTCCTCGTTATAATCCACATGAAGCAGTTCATCAATAATATAGGCAAACTCCTTGGGCATCTTCTTGCGCACCTTTGAACGGGTATACTTAGAAGACACCTCCTTGCAAATCTGCACCAGCCGGTAAATGGTAATCCGCTCCCAGTCTTCCGTAACCTTCCCCACCTGCCTGAACCTGGACAGGTTCCGTTCCGGATAATAAATCAGGTTCGCCAGTTCCACTTCCTCTTCTTCCTGAATAATATACCCAAAAGTGTCCCGGATCTTTTCGCGGATAATTCCGGATGCACTGCGGAGCAAATGAATAAACGCCTCATATTCCCCATGCAGATCACTGAAAAAATACTCCGTCCCTTTCGGCAATCCACAAATCGCCACCAGATTGATAATCTCACTGGACGCCGCCTTCACGCTTGGATAGTCCTTTCCCAACAACTTTAAATATGCCAGATCTCTCATATTACCCTCCCATGCTTATCACCGGCCCTTCTCCTGCCAGTGCTTATTTCCGAACCTAAAACTATAGTACCATATTTTGTCAATATTGCACAATAAAATTTTTTTAAACTTTATGCAAGAAAAACCACTTGCCAAATATCTCCTTTTCGCTTATAATATTGCCCATGGAGATATAGCTCAGCTGGGAGAGCATCTGCTTGACGTGTAGAGGGTCGTAGGTTCGAGTCCTATTGTCTCCATCCATCCGGTAAAATGTACTTTTATTTTGTGCATTTTATCGGATTTTTAAATATTATCCGGAGGTTTTCGTTATGGAACAGCTATATGTATTTGGCACCGGCAATGCCGCCGTCACCCGTTGCTATAACACCTGTTTTGCCATCCGTGACAACTCGGATCAGTTTTTTATGGTTGACGCCGGAGGCGGCAATGGCATTCTGCGAATTCTGGAAGATATGCAGGTACCCTTTGAGCAGATTCATCACATTTTTGTCACTCATGAACATACGGACCACCTTCTGGGTATTGTCTGGATGGTTCGTTTTATTGCCACCCGTATCCGATCCGGTTCCTATGAGGGTGATCTGAATATTTACTGCCACGAACAGCTGGCCCCTACTATTGATACGTTCTGCCGTCTGACCCTCCAAGGCAAATTGTATCAAACCATTGGGGACCGCATTCACCTGATTGCCGTCCAGGACGGGGAAACCAGGCATATTCTGGATTATGACGTGACCTTTTTTGATATTCACTCTACCAAAGCGAAACAGTTCGGCTTTACAACTACACTGGCTAACGGCCGCTGCCTGACCTGTGCAGGCGATGAACCCTACAACCCGGTCTGCAAGCCTTATGTCGAACATAGCGACTGGCTGCTTCATGAAGCTTTCTGCCTCTATCATGAACGTGAACGCTTTAAACCTTATGAAAAACATCACAGCACGGTTAAGGATGCCTGCGAACTGGCAGCACAGCTTTCTATTCCGAATCTGATCCTTTGGCATACCGAAGACAAGTCCATCCTTCACCGCAAGGAACTTTACCTGGCAGAAGGCCGTCAGTTTTATAACGGCAATCTGAATGTTCCTGATGACGGAGAAATTATCCCGCTGTAACGATTGCCAATTTCGCGGCAATCGCCCGGAATGCACGGCTGTTTGATCAATGCTACGGCCTTTTTGTACATAAACCTCTCTCCCTTCTGCATATATTGCTGCATGCAGAATTATGATTTCATGGGAGAAGGAATGTTTATGAAGTTTAAGTGGCATGATCGATACGCAGCATTATTGGTTTTATCTGAACTTATCTTTTTGTTTGTTCTTGCAGTTGGACTTCTGCCCCTTTTTTTGCCTTCCCGGCCTGATGGCCAATCATTAGAAGTTGTTTCCCAGGATTCTCCGGCAAGCAGTTCCAATGCAGAAGATTTTATCAAATGGGGGGATTTTGACGTGAATGCAGAAGCCATGCGTCAGGCGCTGCGATTTGATGTGGACAGTTATGGCCAGGAACTGCATTTCAACTGGCTGGAGCTGCTCGCTTATCTCGGTGCACGTTACGGCGGGGATTTTTCTCATTATAAGCCGGATGATCTGGAAGAGTTGATTCAAAAATTGCAGCAGGGCGCCGTTATGGAAGAGTTGACAAAAGATATGAAATATTATCCTTATTATCTGGAGGCCTATGGCGCTGTTTTGGGCGGCATGACAGGCGTCTATGAGATACAGATCCCGGATGAGGCCACCGGAGAACCTGTCTGGGTTACCAAATACGGATTAAAGGCATTTTCCCCCATTGCCAAAAATTATCCCTATCAGGATTTTGATGATTTTGGAGCCTCACGCAGTTACGGATTCAAACGTCAGCACTTAGGACATGACCTCCTAGGACAAGTGGGAACCCCGGTAATCGCAGTGGAGTCCGGCTACGTTGAAGCAATCGGCTGGAATCAGTACGGTGGCTGGCGGCTTGGTATCCGCAGTTTCGACAAAAAGCGGTATTACTATTACGCCCATCTGCGAAAAAATTATCCCTATCACAAGACCCTCAAAGAGGGCAGTTATGTCCAGGCCGGGGATGTGATCGGCTACTTGGGCCGAACCGGCTACAGCCGTACGGAAAATACCAACAATATTGAGGAACCCCATCTTCATTTCGGCCTGCAGCTGATCTTTGATGAATCTCAAAAGGATGGAAACCACGAAATCTGGATTGACTGCTACGAACTTACAAAATTTCTTGTCATGAACCGCTCGGAAACAGTTAAAAACCAGGAAAGCAAGGAATACTATCGGGTCTGGCAAATGAAAGACCCCACCATTCCCGGCGGGGCCAAAAGTCAGGATATTGCTATTGATTAACGATTCTTTAAATGACCGTTGCCATCGAGAATATATCCGTCCGGGGTAGTGGTGTCTTTCAGCATTTCCCCGGTCTCGTCATGGCAATAGTATCGCTCTCCTTCCCATTCCACCCAGCCGGTTCGCATATAACCATCCTCATCAAAAAGATACCATTCCTTATCAATATACTCCCAATTATTCTTTGTGTAGGTCCCGTCCTCATGCTGATACCACCAGCGGTCCCCTTCCTTTTTCCACTCACCCTTGACAGGAAGGCCTTCCACGGAACCATTGCGGATCGCATCCGCCATCTCCTGGGATATGGTAACCGACTCTGACTCCATCCAATCGCCCTTGCTTTCCTGGTTCTGCTTGTTGATGGCACGCACTTTTACCTGATAAGTACCCGGTTTACTCATCTGATCCGTATAATCATAAAATAACTGATCCGTACTCTGGTACGTTGCACCGATACCTGTTCCGTTCCGGTACAGACGAAGTTCATAAGAACCCGCTCCGCGTATCGCCTCCCAGCTGGCATAGCCGCCCTCCGTCAATACCACTTCCGTCTCCGTCCCCACCATCTCCTGCATCGACGGCAATTTCACCCGAAGCGCCAATGTCTCTGAAGAGTCTTGTTTGGTGGCCTTGACATAAGTAGCGCCAGTCAGTTTCACAGCGCTTGCCTTTGTCAAAGAAAAATAATACCCCTCATCGGCGCGCAGATAAATCGTAATCTCCGGGACGTCCTCCTCCATCCATTCAAATCCAAAGTTCTCAATCTCGTAATAATCATACGTATAATTACGGCCGCGAACATCAATCTCAATTTCCTCTTCCCCATACCTCACGCCCAGACCAATGCGTGACTCTATGTTTACATTGACTGAGGTAATCTTTTTTCTTTTCGCTGCAAAAGATGGAACCGTCAGCATTCCTGTCAGCATGGTCACCACCAACACTGCCCCACATACTTTTTTCCAGTTATACACGTATTGCCCTCCCTCTTTTCATACTTCATTGTTTCATCAACTTTTCTTTCACTTTATTACAAAATAACTCCGCTGTCAAGCCAATTCCCTATTTTGTAATCATTGAACAAAAATTGTAAGTTTTTCCTTAATCAACTCCTGTTTTCATCCGTTACAGACAAAAAATGCCTGAAACCCACCCTCTTTTTTGATGGATCTCAGACACTCTTTTGTATTCAAAATCACTTGGCGTAGTCTGTGGCACGGGATTCCCGAATTACATTCACTTTAATCTGGCCAGGATAATCCAATTCGCTTTCAATACGTTTAGAAATATCACGAGCCATCAAAATCATGTCATCGTCATTCACCTGTTCCGGAATTACCATGATACGAACCTCTCGGCCAGCCTGAATGGCATAAGACTTATCCACTCCTTTGAAGGAATTTGTGATATCTTCCAGCTGTTTTAACCTGTTCGTGTATGTTTCCAGAGTCTCTCTTCTTGCACCGGGCCTCGCAGCCGATATCGTATCGGCCGCCTGGACAATGCAGGCAATCAGACTCTGCGGTTCCGCATCGCCATGATGGGACTCTACGGAATTGATCACAACCGCCGATTCCTTGTATTTCCTACACAAATCAACGCCCAACTGTACGTGAGACCCTTCCACCTCATGGTCAATCGATTTACCAATATCATGTAACAAACCAGCACGCTTAGCCAGACGGACATCTGCCCCAACTTCAGCAGCCAGCAAACCAGCCAGCTGGGCAACCTCCATTGAGTGCTTCAATGCATTTTGTCCATAACTGGTTCTGAACTTCATCTTTCCCAGCAGCTTTACCAACTCCGGATGAATTCCATGTATTCCTACCTCCAAAGTGGCAGCTTCCCCATCTTCCCGCATATTGGCTTCTACTTCCTTCTGCGCTTTCTCAACCATCTCTTCGATCCTAGCCGGATGAATCCTCCCATCCACAATCAAACGTTCCAGAGCCACCCTGGCAACTTCTCTCCGAATCGGATCGAATCCTGACAATACCACCGCTTCCGGCGTATCATCAATGATCAATTCCACACCTGTCATGGTCTCCAAAGTCCGAATATTTCGTCCCTCTCGTCCAATAATACGACCTTTCATCTCATCGTTAGGAAGCTGAACTACAGAAACTGTAGTTTCCGCTACATGGTCTGCCGCACATCTCTGAATGGCTGTCACCACATAATCTTTGGCCTTCTTGTCCGCCTCTTCCCGCGCTTTGCTTTCCAGTTCCTTCACCAGACGGGCGGTATCATGCTTGACCTCTTCTTCCACAGACTTCAAAAGATACTCTTTTGCCTGTTCTGTCGTCAGTCCGGAAATCCGTTCCAACTCCTGCAGTGCCTTCTCATACAATGCTTCTACTTCCGTATTACGCTTGTTGAGCGCCTCTTCCCGGGCGGCAATGCCTGCCTCCCTTTTTTCCATGTTCTCTGCTTTTTTGTCTAAATTCTCTTCCTTGCTCAGTACGCGTCTCTCATAACGCTGAAGCTCTGCCCTTCTTTCTTTTGTTTCTTTATCCAGCTCATTCTTAGTCTTAATCGACTCTTCCTTCGCCTCCAGGAGAGCTTCTCGCTTCTTTGTCTCTGCCGTCTTTAGCGCTTCATCTATTATTTCTCTGGCTTTTTCCTCTGCGGTCCCAACCTTGCTTTCATACGTCTTAATCCGGTGGTTGATTGCGAGTTTCCAGATAATAAATGCCACAACTACCAGCACAATGATAAAAACAACTAACATTATACCGGTTGACATCGCTGTTTTTGACACAGGAGCACCTCCTTATTTAGTTTTCATTGTACATGAATACAACATCTCAATTTTAAACTGTTTTGTGCACTATGTCAAGTATATTAATTGTCCATCACCCGCCGAATCGTATCAAAAGAATACCCGCGCCGCGCTAGTCCGGCCACCAGTTTCCGATATTGATCCGCCTCCAGATATTCCCCGGGAGTATATCCTTTTTTCCGAATCCATGCAGCAATCTGAGTTTCTTCATCTACCGGCTCCTCTGCAAGTCCGGCTTCGATCAATTCCCCCTCGATTCCTTTCTGCCCCAGTTCCCCGCGAATACGCCGGACACTCTTGCGGCTGGAATGAGTCCGGATATACTTCCGGGCATACTCACCGTCGTCAATATAGCGGTATTCTTTCAGAAAAGCGATAGCTTCCTCAATCTCTTCCGCCCCGTACTCCCTCTCCTTCAGCTTCCCGCGCATCTCCTGCTCCGTACGGTCGCGGTATTCCAGCAGGGTAAGAGCACAGTCCCGGGCCGGCTTCCTTCGCGGAATCTCAGAAGGTTCTTCCGGCTCTTGTACATCTGAATTCCACCGCCCGGAGGTCTGACGGTATCCACTCTCCTTCTTCCGGTTATTCATCATCTTTATCCGGCGATGCCAAATCTGCCGGAATTTCCGCAGCTTCCGGAACACTCTCTGGCACTACCACGTCACCCTGGAGGCCATAATGCTCCCGCACCTTGCGTTCTACCTCCGCGCAGACTGCCGGGTTCTCCCTCAGATAATTCTTGGCGTTCTCGCGGCCCTGCCCGATCTTGGCGCCATTGTATGCGTACCAGGCGCCGCTCTTGTCAATAATATCCTCCTTGGCAGCCAGATCCAGAATATCACCTTCCCGGGAAATCCCCTTGCCGAACATAATGTCAAATTCTGCCTCCTTAAAAGGCGGGGCAATCTTGTTCTTCACTACTTTAACACAGACGTGATTGCCAATCACTTCCCCTCCCTGCTTTAAAGCCTCCTTCCGGCGCACATCCAGACGGACGGAAGAATAAAACTTCAGCGCGCGCCCCCCGGTGGTAGTCTCCGGATTGCCAAACATAATGCCCACCTTCTCGCGCAGCTGATTGATAAAAATAACGGAACAGTTCGACTTGCTGATCACGCCTGTCAGTTTCCGCAGCGCCTGGGACATCAGTCTCGCCTGGAGGCCCACATGGGAATCCCCCATCTCGCCGTCAATCTCCGCTTTGGGAACCAGCGCTGCCACAGAGTCCACAATCACAATATCCACAGCGCCGGAACGGACCATGGTCTCAGTAATCTCCAGGGCCTGCTCCCCATTATCCGGCTGTGAAATATACAGGTTATCAATGTCCACACCAATATTCTTCGCATATACCGGGTCCAGGGCATGCTCGGCATCAATAAAGCCGGCGATGCCGCCTCTCTTCTGAACCTCTGCCACCATATGAAGCGCTACGGTAGTCTTACCGCTGGACTCCGGTCCGTAGATCTCAATCACCCTCCCCTTAGGCACTCCTCCCAGTCCCAAAGCAATATCCAGGCTAAGGGAACCTGTGGGAACCGTCTCTATATTCATATTCTTACTGGAATCCCCCAGCTTCATGATCGAACCCTTGCCATAAGACTTCTCTATCTGTGTAATGGCGGCGCTTAACGCTTTTAACTTATCATCCTTATTCATTATACCCTCCATGCGAACAAATGTTCTTTTCCTTGTTTCATCATAGTACATTCTCCTTTAAAAGTCAACTCTTTTTTGCACTTTTCCCATGCCGCGATCCAATTCTGTATTACTGCCCACAGATTCCCTGTGAACGCAACAATCCCGTATTCTCTAACATTCCTGAAAGCCTGGCGAAATGCCGGATAAAAGGCTGAACAGCCCTCGAATCATTTTTTACCACATTCTTCTACATCACTCTTCCCTGGAAATTCTCCAACTGGTGAAAAATCCCCAGCACGATGACGGTTCGTTCCCTTACGCAAAATACCAGCCGATATCCCATCCCCGGCACAAGGACCTCCCGATAATCCTTGTGGGACAGATACCTGTCACGGCTTGCCGGAAACTGCAGCGGGTTCTGTTCCAGGCGGCTGTATATATCCCCAACTCCGCCCAGGAGGCGGGCAGCCGCCGGCTCGTTCCCCAAATCAAACAACAGATCGTTCACCAGGCCGTCAAGCAGTTCCTCCGCCCGCCTGGTAATCACCAGCTTATATCCCATACTTTGCCCTCATCTCCGCCAGAGACTTTCCGGCGCCTCTTACCTGCCCTTCTTCCGCCTGTCTTCCGGACAGTTCCAATTCCTGATACATCGCAAGCTGCTGTGCCATGCTCTCATAAATCTCCATACTCATAATCGCCATGTCTCCATATCCATTCTTTGTAATAAAAATCGGTCCTTCCGTCTTATGGCACAATTCGGATATCTCTGAGGTGTTCTTCAGTTCTTTTATCGGGATAATCTGCGGCATGTCGGTGCACCTCCTTTATATGGCCATAATTGTACCATAATTATGCTCGAGTTACAATAGGTTATTTGCTTTTTTTCTGTAATTTTGAGAGGTACGCTATGGAAAAAGGGTTCCCTGGGTTGC